>NZ_JBEXNE010000014.1:0-212723 GCF_040610915.1 Streptomyces sp. NPDC003300
CGGTTACATTCCGAACCCGGAAGCTAAGCCTTTCAGCGCCGATGGTACTGCAGGGGGGACCCTGTGGGAGAGTAGGACACCGCCGAACAATCTTTCAGCTCGGGTCCTCCGAATTTAATTCGGAGGACCCGAGCTTTTTTGCGTTGTACCGTCGGATGATGCGGTACGAGATACGGCCGGTGGCACCGGCGGAGTGGCAGCGGATCCGGGCACTGCGGTTGGCAGCGCTCCAGGACCCGGTCAGCAGCATGGCCTTCGCGCGGACCTTCGAAGAGGAGGCCGCGCTGAGCGACACGGTCTGGCAGCGACGGGCGTCCGGTGCCGGATCCCAGCAGTTCGTCGCCATCGACCGTGACGCGGTCCGCAAACCCGACGAGACCGACGGACACCAGGGCGGCGCCTGGGTCGGCATGCTCACCGTCGTCGTTGAGCGCCCCGACTACTTCTCCGTCAACGCGGTCTATCTGGTCCCCGAGACCCGCGGAACCGGTCTGGCCGAGCGCCTGTTCGCCGCCGCCATCGCCTGGGCCTGGGACCGTACCGACCGCGTGTACCTGTGGGTCCACCAGGACAACGGCCGTGCCGAGTCCTTCTACCAGCGCTTCGGCTTCATCCGCACCGGCGAGACGATGAAGTATCCGCTGAACCCGTCCGAGACGGAGTACGAGATGGTGCTCTTCAGGGACCGCTAGGCCGCGCCGCCGGACGACGACGAATCCGGCACCGTACCGCCGTACCGCTGCACGCCGCCGTACGCGTTGCGCGCCGCCTTACGCGATGCGCGCCAAGTCGTCCGCCAGCACGGCCCCCAGGAGGGCCTCGCCGCGTGTCCAGCGCTCGACCTCGTCGACGGCGTAGGCACCGAGCCGTTGGACCTCCGTGCCCTGGCAGCCCGCGATGTGCGGGGTGAGCAGGACGTTGCGGAGGCTGTGCAGCCGGTGGCCGCGGGGGAGTGGTTCGGGGTCGGTGACGTCGAGGTAGGCGTCGAGGCGGCCTGCGGCGCATTCGCGGGTGAGGGCCGCGGTGTCGACCAGTCGGCCGCGCGCGGTGTTGATGACGGAGGCGCCGTCGCGCATCAGGGCCAGGCGGCGGGCGTCGAGCAGGTGGTGGGTCTCGGGCAAATCGGGTGCGTGCACGGTCACGATGTCGGAGGACGCGCACAGTTCGTCGAGGTCCACGAGTTCGACGCCGAGAGCGGTGGCCTGGGCGGCGGAGACGTACGGGTCGGCGAGCAGGACGCGGAAGTCGGAGGGGGCGGCGAGGAGCCGGGCGATCACGCCGCGGCCGATGCGGGAGGCGCCGATGACGCCGACGACGGCGCCGTCCGCGCCGCGCCGGTCGCGGTAGCCGAGGAGTTGGCCGTCGGTGTACTCGGCGGCGGTGCCGAGCGCGCGGCGGGCGGCGAGGACGACCGTGGCCATGGTGAAGTCCACGACGGGACCGGCGTTGGCGTCGGCCGCCGACGAGACGGCGATGCCGCGCTGCCAGACCTCGGGCCCGACGTGGCCTTTGACGGTGCCGGCGGCGTGGATGACGGCGCCGAGCCGGGGCGCGAATGCCAGGACGGCGGAGTCGACTGCGGGCGCGCCCCAGCCGGTGAGCAGCACGTCGGCGTCGGCGAGCGCCGCCCGCGCGGCGGGCGTCGTGGTGTCGGTGACGAGGGCGGGGTGGACGGCCGCGAGGGCGTCGAGCCGGGTGCGCAGGGGGGCCGGAAGTACCAGGTCGAGGATGTCCGGACGCATCGCCAGCACCAGATTCGGACGCTCCGCCATGTCTGCCCCTCACGTGTCCGCAGGTCTGCGTGGGTCTGTGCACGGTGACGTGCTCGTGTTCGTGGTCCTGCTTGTGTTCATGTTCGTCGTCATGCGTGTGCGGCACCGTGCGTGCGGGCCGCTGTCCGCGCACATCGGTGTAATCGGTTTCTTTCTCTGGCTCTGAGATTAGGGCCGACGCCATCAGAGGTCAACGTCTTGGGCTGCGCGAGGGGTTGACCTGTCGTAGTAACCGGTTTAGGTTCCGTCCCACCTTAAGCGTCGAGGAGGACGCGATGGCGATTGCCGAACAGGACGCCACCAGCCGCGCCGATGCGGTGGGCGCGTCCGAACGACGCGTGAGACGCGCGAAACGCCTGGCCCGTAGGGGCGGGGCGAACCGTGTGAAGCCCGAGCCCGGCTCGCGCCGCAAGCGGCTGCGCCGGGATGCCGCCCTCGTCCTGCTGATGGCGCCCGGCGTGGCGTACTTCCTGCTCTTCCACTACGGCGCGATGGTCGGGAACGTCATCGCGTTCAAGGACTACGTGCCCTTCGACGGGCTCTGGGCCAGCCAGTGGGTGGGCTTCGCGAACTTCCAGCGGATGTTCGGCGACCCGGACTTCTGGGCCGCGGTCGTCAACACCCTGTGGATAGCGCTGCTCCAGCTCGTCTTCTTCTTCCCCGTGCCGATCGCGCTGGCGATGCTGCTGCACAGCCTGACCCGCGACAGCGTGCGGCGGTTCGTGCAGAGCGTGGCGTATCTGCCGCACTTCCTGTCGTGGGTCATCGTGGTGGCCCTCTTCCAGCAGGTGCTCGGCGAGACCGGGCTGCTCAACAGCGTGCTCGGCGACGCCCACCTGCACACCGTGAACATCATCGGCAACCCCGACGCGTTCAAGCCGCTGGTCGTGGCCCAGGTGATCTGGAAGGACTGCGGCTGGGGCACGATCATCTTCCTCGCCGCGCTGTCGCAGGTCGACGAGCAGCAGTACGAGGCCGCGGCGATCGACGGCGCGGGTCCGTGGCGGCGGTTCTGGCACGTCACCCTGCCGTCGCTGCGGCCGATCATCGTTCTTCTGCTGATCATGAGGCTCGGCGACATCCTGTCGGTCGGCTTCGAGCAGATGCTGCTCCAACGGCCCGCGGTCGGGCCTGAGGCGGCCGAGATCATCGACACCTTCGTCTACTACAAGGGCATCATCGGCGGCGACTTCGGCTATGCCGCCGCGGCCGGTCTCTTCAAGGGCGTCGTGGGCGCCGTACTCGTCTTCACCGCCAACAAGGTCGCGCACCGGCTGGGCGAGCAGGGGGTCTACCGATGAGCGCCGTTCAGTCCGCCGGTCGCACGCCTCGTACCGGCCCGTTCCGTTCGGTCCGCCCGCGTCGTTCGAGTCGCCCGGTCCGTCCCGTCCGTCCTTCGTGGATGGAGAAGCCGAAGCCCGTCACCCAGGCGGCCAAGGCGCTGGCCCTGGTCGCCGTCGTCCTGCTGGTCACCGTCCCGTTCCTGATCATCGTGTCGACCAGCTTCGCGTCCAACAAGGACGTGGTCGCCAACGGCGGCTGGGTGCTGTGGCCGGAACACCCCACTCTGCGCGCCTACCGGGAGATCTTCGACGGCAGCATCGTCACCCACGCGCTGTGGGTGAGCGCCGGTGTGACGATCATCGGCACGGCCCTCAGCCTCGCCTGCACGATCGGCCTGGCGTACGCGCTCAGCCGTCCCCAGGTCTTCGGCGGCAAGCCGATCCTGCTGCTGATCCTGTTCACCTTCCTCTTCCCGCCCGGCATGATCCCCGGCTTCCTGCTGGTCAAGGGCCTGAACATGCTCGACAGCTACGAGTCGTTGATCGCGCCCGTCCTGATCAATGTGTTCAACCTCGTCGTACTGCGGGGCTTCTTCCAGTCGATCCCCGAGGAGCTGTACGAGGCGGCCCGGCTGGACGGCGCGGGCGAGTGGCTGATCCTGCGCAGGATCGTCCTCCCGCTGTCCAAGGCGGCCCTCGCGGTCGTCGGGCTCTTCTACGCGGTCTCGTACTGGAACGCCTGGTTCTACGCGTCGATCTACCTCAACTCCGACCACTGGCCGCTCCAACAGGTGCTGCGCACGTATGTCATCGGGGGCGCGCAGCTCGCGGACTCCGGGGCCAGCGAGGCGGGGATGGTCTCGTCGCCCCAGACGATCCAGATGGCTGTGCTGGTGGTGGCGACCGTGCCGATCCTCGTCGTCTACCCCTTCCTCCAGAAGTACTTCACCAAGGGCGTGCTGACCGGCGCCATCAAGAGCTGAGCCGTACGCGGGCCGAGCGGCCGAGCGGCCGCGTGGCCGCGGACCGTGCCGCCGTACCCGTATCACCGCACCCGCATCGCACCCGTACCCCTGAAAGGACTGACCGTGAGCACCTCGTCGTTCTCGCGGCGTACGCTGCTGCGCTCGATCGCCGCAAGTGGCGCCGCTCTGGCCGCCCCATCTGTTCTCGCCGCCTGCTCGTCCTCCTCGTCCGGCGGCCACGATGTGAGCAACGCGGGCAAGAAGCTCGCACCCTGGCCGACGTACAAGCCGGTCAGCGGGCCCGCGCCCGATCTGCCGGGGACGGCGGACGGGGTGCAGCCGGGTTATCTGACGTATCCCAAGAACCTGGTCAGCGCGGTCGCCGACAAGCCGGGCAACGGCGAGACGATCAAGGTGATGACGATCTCGTACGGGACGCCGCCGAAGCCCGCGTCGGAGAACAAGTTCTGGGCGGCGGTCAACAAGGCGCTGGGGGTGAACATCGAGTTCACGGTCGTGCCGGACTCCGACTACGACAACAAGATGGCCACCTTGATGGCGGGCAACGACCTGCCGGACGTCATCAACCTCGGCGGCGGTCACGTACTGCCCCGCGAGGCGCAATTCGTGCAGGCCAAGTGCGCGGACCTGAGCGAGTACCTGGCGGGCGACGCGGTCAAGGACTACCCGAATCTGGCGAACATCCCCACCTACGCGTGGGAGGACATGGGCCGGATCAGCGGGCGGATCCTCGGCATTCCGGTGCAGCGGTCCGCGCCCGGCACCACGCTGTGGATCAACAACGACATCTTCAGCGCGGCCGGCATGAAGGACGGCTGGACGTCGGACGACTTCATGGCCGTCGCCAAGGAGGCGACGCACGGCAAGAAGTACGCGCTGGGCGCGGCGCAGCAGACCGGCTTCGGCTTCGCGGTGCACACGATGGCGTTCGGCGCGCCGCAGGAGTGGAAGCTCGACGGCGGGCACTTCGTCGACGCGTACGGCACGGACGAGTACAAGGCGGGCCTGGAGTTCATGCTGAAGCTGCGGCAGGCGGGAACGTACCTGCCGAACGCGCTCAGCACCTCCACCGTCGACTGCAAGACGCTCTTCTACAACGGCACGGTCGCGTCGATGGGTGACGGCTTCGGGGCGCTGACCACGAGCATCCCGAGCATCAAGGACGCCTTCGTCCTGGACGGCGCGGTGCCGTACACGCCGTCGGGCGGCGGCAAGCCCGGCATGGAGCGGGCGCGTGGGATCTTCGGCTACACGGTGCTGAAGAAGGCCGCGCCCGAGCGGATCAAGCTGATCCTGCGGGTGCTCGACTACTTGGCGGCGCCGTTCGGCACCAAGGAGTACGAGCTGACGCACTTCGGCATCGAGGGTACGCACTTCACGCGTGACGCGGAGGGCTCGCCGATACCGACGGACCTCGGTCTGGTGGAGAGCACCGTCAATCTTCCGATCAAGTACCTGTCCGACGCGCCGCAGGTGCTCTACCTGCCGGGGCGGCCGGACGACGTCAAGCGCAGCCACGCCTGGCAGGTGAAGATCGCGCCGATGCTCGTACGCAATCCGCGGTTCGGCCTCCAGTCGGAGACTTTCACCCGGTCGGGAGCCACCATCGGGCAGTACCGGCTCGACACGATCGGCGCGATCGTGGCCGGGCGCAAGCCGCTGAGCGCGTGGGACGAGGCGGTGAAGAAGATGCGCGGCGACGGCCTGAACAAGATCGCCGACGAGTACGCGGCGGATTACGCGGCCAACCACTGACGCCCTGTGCCTGCCGCCCGGCCCCGCACTACTACGCTGGGCGGCAGCGCGGGGGGCGCCGGGCGCCGCGTCGAACGATGTGTCGGGCGTGGGACCCGGCCCTGCGCTGAGCCTGGCGCCGGGCCGTGGGTCGGTCCTTGCGTCGCGTGTTGGCCGTCGCGGATCCGGAGCCGCGGGCCGCTGAGGAATCGGATGGCGGGGATGGCGGAGACTGCACCAGAGCCGGGGCCGGGTAACGGGCCGGGCGCGGGAAGCCCCATGGGTGCGGGGACCGCGGCGGGTGCGGGCGGCGGGAGCCGACGCGTCACCATCCGCGATGTCGCCGTCCGGGCGGGTGTCTCGGTCGCCACCGTCTCGCGGGCGCTGGCCGGGAACTACCCGACGTCGGCCGCCGCGCGCGCCAAGGTGCTGCGGGCGGTCAAGGACCTCGACTACGTGATCGACGGCCGGGCGCGGGCGCTGGCCGGGACGGGGCCCAAGACGGTCGCGGTGATCATGATGTCGGTCGACAGCTACTTCTTCGCCGCCGTCGCCCAGGGCGTCGAGCAGGAGGCCGCCGCGCGCGGCCGGCTGTGCATGGTGTGCAGCCACGGCGGTGACGAGGCGCGCGAGCTGGCGCTGGTGCAGATGATGCGTGAGCAGCGCGCCGAGATCGTGATCCTGGTCGGCGGCGCGGTCGAGGACGAGGCGTACCGCGTGCGGCTGACCGAGTACGCGCACGGGCTCGCCGCCGCGGGCTCCCGGCTCGTGCTGTGCGGGCGCCCCGCGCCGAGCCCCGACACCCCGGTCATCGCGGTGGAGTACGACAACGAGGCCGGTGCGTACGCCGCCGTCAGCCACCTGCTGTCCGCCGGGCACCGGCGGATCCTCTACCTGGGCACGATGCCGGGGCACAGCACGGCCGAGCCGCGCGTGCGCGGTTACCAGCGTGCGCTGGCCGACCACGGGCTCGGGCCGGAGCACCAGCGGATCGCGGGTATCGGCCTCGGTCGCACCAACGGCTACAACTCCATGCGGGACCTGCTCGCGCGGTGCGACGGCAACCCCGACTTCACCGCGGTCTTCGCCGGTGACGATCTGGTCGCAGCGGGCGCTATGGCCGCCATGCGCGAGCGCGGGCTCCGCACCCCCGAGGACATCTCGGTGGTCGGCTACAACAACGACGATGTCTCCCAAGACCTCAACCCTCCCCTGACCACCGTCAACATTCCTTCCTACGAGCTCGGCCGCGCCGCCGTCCGCCTGGCCCTCGCCGAAGAGGACGCCGGCCTCCCCGGCTCCGCCCGCGGCACCGCCCAGACCCGCCATCTCCTGGGCACACACATCGTCCTGCGGGAGTCCGTGCGACGGCTCACGGCGGAGGAGTCAGCGCTTTAGGAGCGCGGTCCTTCGCGTTCGCTCCCGCGGTCGGCGGTCCCCGAGTTCTTCTCGGGTGCGGCCCTCTGTGGAGGCGTCCTCACCCTTGCCGGAGCAGTGAACCGAATCCCGCCACCCGCAGGCGCGAAGCGAATTCCCTCTCGTCCAGCCCGAATTCCTCCGCCGTCCGTCCCAGGTGCCAGTCGTGCGCTGCCAGCCGTTCCAACAGGTGTCCGCGCCGAATCTGCGTCTCGGACAGACGAAAGGTCTTCAGATACGCGAGCCGACCGTCCGCCGCGGTGATGACCTCACCTATGTGGTTCTCCTCGCGGGGCCGAAAGGCCGGTATGAATCGCGACAGCGTGAACCCGCCCGCCCGGTACACCTTCCGCGTCGCGTACTCGGTATTCAGCAGCCCCGCCGCCATCGTCCCGTCGTGGAATTCCGCCCACGCCCGCTGTTCCGCGGCCACCGCCGCTCGCAGATTCGCCGTCGTCCGCACCTGCGTCTCGTCGATCCTCGGTACGAAGTCCGGCACGGCCGCGCTCAACAGGGCGTATTGGTAGATGAGTTCCCCGTACAGGTCCTGGACGAGCGTGGCGTGCAGCGCCCGGTAGTCCTCCGGGTGCGGTACGACGAAGGCCGCGGCGAGGGCGTCGGCCGCGTAGAGCAGCACCCCGCACTGGCCCGGGTGTATCTCGAACACCTTCAGCGCGTCACCGAGCCCGCGCACGGTCACGCCGATGTACGCCTCCTCCACCCGAGGCGACAGGCCCTGCCTCAGCGCCCGCTGCGACCACTCCTCCCACGCGATGGTCGGGCCGCCGAAGTGCAGCGCCAGATAACCGTCGAGCGCGAGGTGCAGCGGCAGGAACCGCAGTCGGTGCTTGGCCTCTCGGCGTGCCATCCGGCGGTGGATGCGCAGCGGCATCGCGGTCACGGGCTCGGCGTCCCGGTCGCCGCGCAACTGTGTCCCGTACGCCGCCGCGGCGCCCGCATGACCGCTGTCCGCGCCCCAGTCGGCGACGAAGCCGTGCGGGATGTACGAGGTGTAGGTGGTGCGCGGCCCAACCGTCACCACACCGATGCCGTCCCCGTACAGCTCGGCGTGCAGCCGCAGGCCCGGCAGCGGTTCGGCGCGGACCAGCGGGACGAGGCGGATGCCGCCCCAGACCTGCGAGGGGCGCGTGGTGAGTCCGGCCAGGTCGAGGCGGAGGGTGCCGGTGGCGGTCATCGGGCCTCCTCGGGTGCGGTCAGGAACGCGGTGATACGGCTGTCCAGGTGGGCGCGCAGCTCGGGCAGGCCGGTGCGGCCGCTGGCGAACCGCGCCAGGCCGACCAGCGACGGCAGGTCCTCGGCGTCGCGGATGCCCGCGGTGGGTACGGTCGGGGCCAGGCGGCGCACGTCGAAGTCGTCCGCGTCGTACACGGGGTTGAGGTGTACGACGGTGACCCGCCCGTCCGGGTCGAGCCGCGTCCGCCATACGCGCAGCACCTCGGCGGCCAGCCCCGGCGGTGCGTTGTCCCAGCCGTCGGAGATGATCAGCAGCCGGTCCGGGCCGGTCTCCAGTGCGTCCAGAATCCGCTCGCCGAGCGGGGTCGCCCCGTGCGGGAACGCCAGCAGCGGATCGCTCCGTCCCGATGTCCACAGGGCTGTGTACGAGTCGGCGAGTGCCTCCAACAGGTGGTGGGCTGCGAGCGCCACCGCGAGCGGGCGGCGCCGCTTCTGGCCGGAGCCGTAGGAGGAGAAGCTGTCGTCCAGGACTGCCGCGACCCGGCCCCAGCCGCGCTCGCCGCGCGCGGCCCGGCGCGCGGCGGCCCGCAGCGCCGCTGTCAACTCCGTCCGCCGCCCGACTCGTTCGTCCAGGGACAGCCCGAGGACGTACGAGGCAAGCCGGGTCAGCGGCATCCGCGTCAGGTCGGTCCGGACGGCGGTCGCGCCGTGGCGGCGCGCCGAGTCCTGGAAACGGAGCCGTTCGAGCCGGGTCATCCGGGGCGCGATCCGCTCCAGGAATGCCGCGCGTGCGATGCCGTGCCGGGCCGCGAAGCCCTCCGCGACGGTGAACGGCAGCTCGTAGACCGCCGCCTGCTCGTAGTGCGCGCGTCGCCAGGTCTCCAGCAGCGGCGTCCCGTAGCGCGTGCGGCGGCGCGGGGCGAACAGGAAGTCGCCCAACTCGGCTTCTCGTGCGGGCAGGTGGGCGTGCCGCAGCGCCGTCTTCACCCCGGTCCGGTACTTGACGGCGTCGAACGCCGGGTCGGGGCGGGTGGCCAGCCAGTCCCGCATGATCGCGCGGGTGCGGCGGTTGTTGACCTTGGCCCGGCGCAGCGCGGCGAAGAGGGTGTAGACCCGCTGCGGGGGCAGTGCGGTCAGCCGTCGGGCGATCAGCCGGCCTTCGGTGCGGCGCTGTTCGGGGGTCGCTTCGGTGGCGCTCTCCAGCAGTCGGCGGATGATCAGCGCTGCGTTGTGGTCGTTGATGTCGAGGGCGAGCGCGGCGGCGTACAGATCGCGGTAGTTGCCCAGCATGTACGCGTGCAGGAAGTCGAGCGAGAGGTGCTGGGTGTCGGCGTCGGAGTGGAATTCGCGTTGGGCGGTGGAGGTGGTCGCGGCATTGGCGAACAGGAGGACGTCCTCGGCGGCGATCAGTCCTTCTGGCTGCATGAGGTGACTCCTGTTCTCGCGTAGATGTGTTGGGGCGTCGAGTGCTGGTGTGTTCGAGGTGTTCGGCGTCGACCGGGGAATGAGGACGCGAGCTGCGAATCATTGCTTCAGAGGCAGGTTCCGGAAGTCGCGACGGAGTCCCGCGGTCGACTCTCGAACGGTAACAGGGTCGGCGGATTCGCTCGCGGAGTTTTCCACAGGGCGACTTTCGGCGAATGAGTTATCCACAGGCTGGAAATCAGTTGCCCCACGAGGACGGTGTGGAGCGGATACTGATGATCAGTGACAAGCGGACATTGACAACTCAACAGGGAGCAGAGGAAGCAGGGGCGCGAACCGGCCGGGCGGGCGGGCGCCGCGCCCGCGTTCCCGCCGGGGGCATCTCTCCCGTGCGTTCTCGCCCGCGTGTGCGCACACGCGGGCGGGCGCGTGGGCGCGGGCGTGCGGCCGGGCGCCCGCGCGCGGAATCAGCGGATGCGGACCGCGTCCGGGATCGACGGCGGGAGCGTGTCGGCCGTCTCATCGCCCAGGGCCAGGCGCATGTCGGCGTGCTGCCACAGCGGCGCGTGCCAGCGCGCGAGCGCCTGTTCGGGGGAGCGCAGGACGGCGAGGGTGGGCAGACCGGAGTGGTGACCGGTGCTCAGCAGGTCCGACAGGCCCGGGAGCGGGGCCAGCGCGGCGACGTCGTCCAGGATGAAGGTCAGTGGTGGGTCGAGCCGACCGGCGGATGACGTTGCGGCCATGCGCCGGCCGTGCTCGACCACGCTGGAGACGAGTGCGGTGAGCAGGGGCATCGCACCCAAGTGGGTCCGCGGATCCTCGATGCGCTCACCCACTACGTAAAGTGTGCCCCTTTCCGCGACGAATGACTCCATGTCGAGGCCACCTGAGCGCGGTGGATTGCAGGCGTCGCGGATGTGTACCGCGTTCAGCGGTTCGAGGGTCTGGCGGATCAACGCCTGCGCCGCGTCCCGGCGTTCGGGGTGGGCGTGCAGCACCGACTCCAGTTCGCCGCTCCAGCCGGAGGCGGCCTCGGTGTCGGTACGCAGGATCCGCACCGCCTCACCGGCCGCTGAACCGCTCGCCGCCCAGCGCTGCACCTGGCGGAATGGCCCGCCGTCCAAGGCCGCCGCGTGCAGCCAGCAGCGCAGCAGTGTCACGGCGGTGTCGTGGACGATGGCCTCGTCGGCGCGTGCGGGCCGCAGTGGCGCCAGCAGTGCGCCCGCGCGTATCCCAGCGGTCTCCGGTCGCTCGCAGCCGCCGTGCGGCGCCCACCGCAGCCGCCCGGGCACATCGAGGAGGTGCGCCGGATCGTAGACGTGGACGGGACCGAGCTTGCTGCGGTTGCCGACGGTCTGCTGATAGGTGTCCGGGTCCGCGGTGGTGACCACGGCGGGTCCCGCGGCGGCCAGGACGGCGGGCTGCACGATGCGCTTGGACTTGTCGCCGCGCGGGCTGGCGAACAGGGCACAGGTGCGGGTGACTTCACCGCCGGGCAGTGGGTCGGCGACGGGGTGCGGGATCGGGGCCGCGGCCATGGTGCCGGTGGCTCCGGCGGCGGTGGGCCCGGTCGCTTCGGTGGCCGTGGCGGGGATCGGCTCGAAGGCCGTGGTGGGCGCGTCCTCGCGCGGGCCCGCCGCGCCCGGCACGGAGCGGAACCAGGCGTCCAGGCCGTCGTCGCCCGCGGCGTTGGACCCGACCGGCTGGCCGCGGCGGCGGCGCGGCGAGGGCAGCGGGGCGCGCTCCACCGGCGCGGGCGACGCCTCAGGGGCCGGGGCGGGCGGGGCCTGGCGGGGTGCCCTGAGGCGGGCGCGGGTACGGGCCACCGCGTTCAGCACGAAGACGGTCAGGACGAACAGCACCATGAACTGGCTGATGAAGATGCCCCAGAACAGCCCGGAGCCGGGCAGTTGGCCGGGAGGCGAGTCGGGCCAGGCCGCGGCGACGTCGTGCGGTTCCGCGATCAGGTGCCGCATGGCCTGGGGGGTGCGGGTGAAGTGCACCTCGGCGGGCCAGCCGCCGTGCGAGAGGACCCCCGCGATGCCGGTGGCCGTCCACACCAGCAGCGTCACGCCCAGCAGGAAGCCGAGGACGCCGACGATCAGGCCGTCCGGCAGGCCCCCAGAGGACTCGCGTTTCCTCCCGGCCATGTCACCCCACCTCTCATGCCACCGCGTCGTCGGCCAACTGCTTGGCCAGCGCCACCTCGGCGGCGGCGTGTGCCTCGGCACGGGCCTCGGCCTCCGCCTCCGACGCCGCTTCGGCCTCGACCTCCGCTTCGTGCTCCAGGGAGGTCTCGGTCATCGCGCGGTCGGTGAAGACCAGGGGCCGTTCCGCCTCGGTGATCAGGTGCTTGACGACCTGCACATTGCCGTTGACGTCCCAGACGGCGATGCCGGGGGTGAGCGTCGGGATGATCTCCACCGCCCAGCGCGGCAGGCCGAGCACCCGCCCGGTGGCGCGCGCCTCGTCGGCCTTCTGGGCGTAGATGGTGCGGGTGGAGGCCATCTTCAAGATGGCGGCGGCTTCCTTCGCCGCGGCCCCGTCGACGACGTCCGAGAGGTGGTGGACGACGGCGACGAAGGACAGGCCCAACCGGCGGCCGAACTTCAGCAGCCGCTGGAAGAGCTGGGCCACGAAGGGCGAGTTGATGATGTGCCAGGCCTCCTCGACCAGGAAGATGCGTTTCTTCCGGTCGGGCCTGATCCAGGTGTGCTCCAGCCACACACCGACGATCGCCATCAGGATCGGCATCGCGATCGAGTTGCGGTCGATGTGGGAGAGGTCGAAGACGATCAGCGGCGCGTCCAGGTCGATGCCGACGGTCGTGGGCCCGTCGAACATGCCCCGCAGGTCACCGTCGACCAGCCGGTCGAGCACCAGGGCCACGTCCAGGCCCCAGGCGCGGACGTCGTCCAGGTCGACGTTCATGGCCTCCGCCGACTCCTCCAGCGGGTGCCGCAGCCGTTCCACGATGTCGGTGAGGATCGGCTGCCGGTCGGTGATCGTCTCGATCACATACGCGTGCGCGACCTTCAGCGCGAAGCCGGACCGCTCGTCGAGACCACGGCCCATCGCGACCTCGATGATCGTCCGGAGCAGCGCGAGCTGACCGGTGAGGGTGATCGCCGGGTCCAGGGGATTGAGCTTGATGCCGCCGTCCAGCGCGGCCATAGGGTCCAGCCGGATGGGAGTTAATCCCAGCGACTTCGCGATGAGGTTCCACTCGCCGACGCCGTCCTCGCCCTGCGCGTCGAGCACCACGACCTGCCGGTCGCGGAAGCGGAGCTGGCGCAGCACGTAGGTCTTCTCCAGCGCCGACTTGCCGTTGCCGGACTCGCCGAGGACCAGCCAGTGCGGGGCGGGCAGTTGCTGACCGTAGAGCTGGAAGGGGTCGTAGATGTAGCCCTTGCCCGAGTACACCTCGCGGCCGATGATGACGCCGGAGTCGCCGAGGCCGGGGGCGGCGGTGGGCAGGTACACCGCCTGGGCCTGGCCGGTGGAGGTGCGCACCGGCAGCCGCGTCGACTCGACCCGGCCGAACAGGAAGCTCGTGAAGGCGTCCGTGAGCGCCGCAAGAGGGTCCAGCATGGGCATGGCGGTGGCCTCCTCGTACGGGCGGACTAGCGGCGGATGCCGGTCGCGAACGGCAACGTATTAACGAATGCCCGGTGGTGCTCACGATCGCACCACTCAAGCTTCAAATACGACTTACCGGCGGAAGCGCGAATGGTGCGCTTGTCGCGCGCCAGCGCTTCCGGGGAGCGCGAGGACACCGTGATGTAGCCGACGAGGTTGACGCCGGCGGCGCCGCTCGCCAGGTCCTCGCCGCGCTGGTCGATCCGCCCGTGGTGGGCGACGTCGCGCGGGTCCACGACCCGGTTCATCTTCGCGGCGCGGCTGGCGTCGGCGTCGTCGTTGGTCTTCTCGGTCAGCATCCGCTCGATGGCCACATCGGTGGGTTCGAGGTCCATGGTGACCGCGACCGTACGGATCACATCGGGGGTGTGCACCAGCAGCGGCGCCAGGAAGTTCACCCCGACCGGCGTCATGGGCCACTCCTTGACCCACGCGGTGGAGTGGTTCCAGGGCGCGCGGGTCGACGACTCACGGGTCTTGGCCTGCAAGTACGTCGGCTCGGTCGCGTCCAGCTCGGCCGGCCAGGCGTTGCGGCGGGTCATCGCCTGGATGTGGTCGATGGGGTGGTCCGGGTCGTACATCGAGTGCACCAGTGACGACAGCCTGGCCTGGCCCAGCGGCTGCCTGACGCGGATGTCGGCTTCGGCGAGACGGGCGCAGATGTCGTTGAGCTCACGGGCCATCACCGCGGCGAGTCCCGCGTCCTTGTCGACCTTCACGCCGCGGCCCGAGGTGGCGCGTGCCATCGCGTTGCCCTCGGCGGCCAGTTCGCGCGTGAAGTGCATGCACGCCACCAGATACGCGCGGTGCTGCTCGGAGGAGGTCGACACCATGGACTGGAGCTGGTCGTAGGAGTCCTTGAGCCAGTTCTCTGCCGCCGGGTCGCCGCGCTGGGCGACGTCCTTGGCGTGGGCGTCAGGGTCGGCGGGCAGGGTGCGGGCGAGCATCTGAAGCCGGGTCACGAAGCCGTCGCCGTTGGCCACATGCTTCAGCAGGGTGCCGAACCGCTCGACCAGGGCTTCCTGGTCCTCGCTGTCGCGCAGCCCGACGCCGGGTCCCTCGATCTCGATGGCGGCCGTCACCGTACGCCGGTCGACGTGCAGCAGCACCGCGATCTCGTCGGGCCCGAATGGCGCCGCCAGCCAACTGATCCGCCCGATCCCCGGCGGCGGCCCGACCTCGACCTCGCGCCCGTCGAGCCCGATCCCGGCCTCCTCGATCCCCGACCGGTAGGTGGGAGAGACCCGCAGCGTACGGCGGAAGGTGCGGTTGATCTCGAACCAGCGGTAGAACGTGCGCCGCCGGTACGGCATGTACACCGCGGCCAGGGCCAGCATCGGCCAGCCGACCAGGCCGACGATGCGCAGAAGCAGCACCGGGACCAGCAGGCCGCACAGCATGCCGAGGCCCGCTCCGGCCACGATCAGCGCGATCTCGCCGGTCTCCCGGTTCTTGCCCACGATCGCGTTGGGCCGGGCCTTGCCGATCAGATACGTACGGCGCGGCTGGGTGAAGGGCTGGGTCGTCACCGGCGATCACCTCCCTGCGAATTGCCGTTGTTCGATCCTGAGCCCGAGCCTCTGCCGAAGTTCGAGCCGAAGTTTCCGCCCCCGAAGCCGTTGCCACCAGTACGTGAGCCACCGCCGGAGCCGCCGCTCCCGCCGGACGGTCCCGGATTGCCGGTACGGCTGCTGTGCGCGGCCACCCCGCCCGCCACCGGGTTCGACGGCTGCGAGCCGCCGCCCTGCGCCTGCTCCTGCGGGCCGCCGCGCGCGCTGTGCGTGTTGATGCCCTGCCGCACCAGCGCCGCGGGCGACGAGATCACCGCGGCGGCCTGGCTCTGGCCGCTGGCCTTGCGGTTGTTCCGCAGATTCACCACGTCGTCGCCGAAGCCGGGCACGAATCGGTAGATCATCGCGCTCGCGAAGATCGCCAGCAGGATGATCGACAGGCCGGACACCACCGCTGAGAACGCGTCAGGTCCGTCCTTGGACGACGACAGCGCGCCGGCCAGACCCAGCACGATCACGATCACCGGCTTTACCAGGATCACCGCGATCATGATCCCGGCCCAGCGGCGCACGTGGCCCCACATGTTCTTGTCCACCAGACCCGCGTACACCGCGGTGCCCAGCAGCGCCCCCACGTACAGCAGGGCCGCCCTGATCACCAGTTCGAGCCAGAGCACACCGGCCGCCAGGATCGACACCATCGACACCACGATCAGCATGATCGGGCCGCCGCCGATGTCCTTGCCCTTCGTTAGCGCCCCCGAGAACGACCCGAAGAACACATCCGTGTTCGACGACGTCCCCGACGAGATCACCTCCGTGACCGCGTCCGTCGCCGTCACCACCGTGTACAGCACGAGCGGTGTGAACGCCGACGCCAGCACCGTCAGCCACAGAAACCCGACGGCCTCCGTCAGCGCCTCCGTCAACGGCACCCCGCGCACCGCCCGCTTCGCCACCGCCAGCAGCCACAGCACCAGCGTCAGAATCGTCGACGCCGCGAACACCACCGCGTACTGCCGCAGAAACGCGGTGTTCGTGAAGTCGACCTGCGTCGTCTTCGTCACCGCCTGGGACAGCTTGTCGATCGTCCACGCGGCGGCGTCGGCGCAGCCCCGCCCGAGGGACGTGAGCGGGTCGAGCGTGGTGCTGGAGTCGGTCCCGCCCTTGGTGGAGGTGGAGGGCGCGCCGTTCTCGCAGTACGACTTGGCCGGGCCGATCAGCAGGGTGCACGAGTCCCTGCTGGGGGTCGGAGCGGTCGTGCTGGGCGCCGGCGGCGCGGCCATGGCCCGGCCGGCCAACAGGACCAGGCCCGCTGGCAGACCGGTCAGGACGGCCATGCGCGCGGTAACGCGCAGACCTCGGTTAGCGGGCATAGGTGAACCCTCCGTACTCCTCGACCGCCTTGGTGATGTCCGGGGCACTCGCGGCGGGCACATCACCAGGTACGGGGGCCGGACCCGACGTCTGCGCATCGGATGCGATCTTCCAGTCGTTGCCGGACCACGTGAGCGTGAAGGTCCAGGTCATCCAGTCGGTGCGGACCGGGTCGGTGGAGCCGGTGCCCGCCATGCCGATCAGGGCCATGTACCAGACCGACACCCGCGCGGTGTCCGCGGTGTACGACTCGGTCTTGGTGCCCACGGGGACGGTGCGGGAGATGAAGGTCTTGCCTTGTGGCGCCTTGCCGCTCGCGTCCAGGCCCAGCTTGGCGAGGAAGTCCGCCGAGTAGGCCTGGTCCAGCGGGCCCTTGAGCTTGGCGGCGGCGGTCGGCGTGTAGATGGTGTCCACGATGTGCTGACGGGAGTCGGCGGTGAACATCTCGACCCCGCCCATCGCCACGGCGTAGTTCGCCGCCGCCGACTGCGCCCCCTCCCCGCTGTGGGCGAAGCCGGAGGGGATGCCGCCGCTCTTGCCGGTGACCGGCTTCTGGCTGGAGGGGGCGGTCGGGGCGTCCGTGCCGGTCTTGCCACCGCCCCCGCCACCGCCGCTGGAGCCGGCGGTGGCGCCGGAACCGGCTGCCGTGCCGTTGTTGGCGGAGCCGGAGGAGGACGGGTGGGAGCCGCGGTTGGCGAAGGCCAGGGCCGCGACGAGGAGGGCGATGATGCTGACGACGGTGACCAGGGCGCGCCGGGGCTGGGGGCGGCGGGCACCGCCTCCGTGGCCGCCGTGGCCCTCCGGCATCCGGGTCCTGGTCGGGGGTCCGTCCTGGCCGAGGCTCATCGTGCCTTCGCCCCCTGGGGCGCCCGCGCCGCGGGCACGCCGGAGCGGCGTGTGGCACGGACGGCACCGCTGCTTGGTTGAGTGGGCATCAGCACGCAGCCTCAGGTGGGAAGGTGGAGCCTGGGACGGGCTCCAGGGACGTCGACGGAGAAGCGGATACGAAGTGGGACGGGCGGCTGTTTCCAGCGGGTCTCGGGTCTAGACGGCCATCCCGTACACGATGGTGAACAGCGTGCCGAGTGATCCGATGATGAACACGCCGGTCAGCCCGGCGATGATCAATCCCTTGCCCTGCTCCGCGCTGAAGGTGTCGCGCAGCGCGGTCGCGCCGATCCTCTGTTTCGCCGCGCCCCAGATCGCGATGGCCAGGCACAGCAGGATCGCCACCGCCATGACCACTTCGATCATCACGCGTGCTTCATTGCCGAGGGACCCGAAGGGTCCCCAGTCCGGTGCGATGCCACCGATGATGGTGTTGATGTCGCCCTTAGCGGCTGCCACGAACATGTAACTCACCACCCCGCTCGATCAGTTGGCTCCCTCGCCGGGGCGCAAGGGTCCAGGGTCTATCTTGGCCGAGGATGACGCTGTTGCATGTCGACTCAACGACTTTCTCGGCGGATCGTCCGTGTGATCCGGCCCGTAGCCGTCAAAATAGTGCGCGGACCGGTGTTCGATAGGACGTAGACGACTACTCTGTGTATCACGAGCGTCACCGTAGGGCAACGATAGGAACGTACGAGACCGTACGAGTGCGTGTTCGGGAACCGAGAGGAAGGGTCGCCCTGTGGCGCGGAAGATCTGGCTCCCCGTCATTATCGGCTGTGGCCTGTGCTTTTCGTTCCTCGCGCTGCTCGTGGTGGGCACGTACTCGGCCGCGGCCGGGCTCGCGGGCGGTGGCGGCGGCGGGACGGTGACGCTCGCCAAGGGATCGGTTCCGGCCATATATCAGTCGCTCGTCCAGAAGTGGGGCAATCTCTGCCCCGCGCTCAACCCGGCGCTGCTGGCGGCGCAGCTCTACCAGGAGAGCGGATGGAACCCGCGGGCGCAGAGTCCGGCCGCCGCGCAGGGCATCGCGCAGTTCATTCCGGGCACCTGGGCCACCCACGGCATCGACGCCAACGGTGACGGCAAGGCGGACGTCTGGGACCCGGAGGACGCGATCCCGTCGGCCGCCTCGTACGACTGCGAGTTGGCGTCGTACGTGAAGAACGTGCCGGGCGACCGGACGGCGAACATGCTGGCGTCGTACAACGCGGGCGCGTACGCGGTGATAACGGCGGGCGGTGTCCCGCCGTACGCGGAGACCCAGAACTACGTGAAGATCATCACCAGCCTGTCGAAGAGCTTCGCCGCGCCGGTCGGCCGGGTCGCGCCGTCGCAGCAGGCGGCCGGGGCGATCTACTACGCGCAGCAGCGGCTGGGTACCGACTATCTGTGGGGCGGTGAGGGTACGGCGGCGCAGGGCGGGCGGTTCGACTGCTCCGGGCTGACGCAGGCCGCGTATCACTCGGTGGGGATCGAACTGCCGCGCGTGGCCAACGACCAGTGGAACGCCGGGGCGCACCCGTCGCGGGCCGAACTCCTCCCCGGCGACCTCGTCTTCTTCGCCACCGACCTGACCGACCCGCGCACCATCCACCACGTCGGGATCTACGTCGGCGGCGGCTACATGATCGACGCGCCGCACACCGGGGCCAAGATCCGCTTCGACCCGATCGGCTCGGCGGACTACATCGGGGCGACCCGCGTCACGCGTGACGGTGCGGCGGCGCTGCCGACGGCTCTGTAAGTCCACGCCGCCCGACGCGGCTTTCGTGTCAGCTCTGCGTAAGGCTCTGGCCTGTGCGCCGGGCCGCAAATGGGCCAGATCGTCCTCTCCGGTCACCCTTGGATAACGGCATGGTGATCTTCTGGCGAAGACCGGAACGCTACGTAGCGTGTCGGTCGTTGTACGGGGGAGAATGGCGCGGGACGCAAGCGACGGGGGTTGCAGACGAGCCGAGCCGTACAGGCACAGTCAGTGAGTTGCTAGGTAAGGGGCACCACCCATGGCAGCGGTCGCCAATGACAGCGTGAACCCCGACATCAGCCTGCTCCGCGACATCAACGACCTGGCGAAGCACGCCCCGCGCGGTGTCGACCGGGCCGTGGAGTTCATCGGCGAGTACGGGCTGATCGGCCTCACCGTACTGCTGGCCGCCCTGTGCTGGTGGCGCGTCGCCCGCCGCGCCCCGGTCCCGGATGCCCCGGCCGCCGTCGCCGGTGTGCTGTGGTCCGGCCTCGCCGCCGGCGTCGCCCTGCTGCTCAACATCCCGATCCGCGCCCTGGTCCAGCGGCCAAGACCTTTCGTGGATCACGACGGCATCGACGTCCTGGTCCACGGCAAGACCGACTACTCCTTCGTGAGCGACCACGCCACGCTGACCGCCGCCATGGCCGTCGCCCTCTTCATGGTCAGCCGCAAGGTCGGCACCGTCGCCATACTGCTCGCCCTCGGCGAGGGCTTCTGCCGCGTCTACATGGGTGTCCATTACCCCACGGACGTCATCGGCGGCTTCGCCCTCGGCGCCGCCACGGCCCTCCTCCTCGCCCCCCTCGCCCTGGCCCTCCTCACCTCACTCACCACCGCGGTCTCCCACTCCCGCGCGGCCTCCCTCATCCACTCCCGCCACCGCCTCGCCACCACCACCCCCGCACCCCCGCGCCGCGGCCAGCACTACCCCCACCAAAGCGCCCACGACAAGGACCTCGCCGCCTGACGCTCCCTCACGCGGCTATGGCACGTCGTCACATGTCATCGGGGTGAGGAGCGGCCGGGGAGCCGTCGTCGGTCATGCACACCGAGACGGACTGCCCCGTCCGGTGTGAAGAACGCCACAGCTCCGCCTGGACGAGACCGCTCGGCAGCCGGGTGAAGACCCGGGGAAGGCCGGCGTCGACCTTGAAGCGCTTGGCCGTCTCGGACACCTGTGCGCGCTGGCCGTCGGTGAGATCGGCCTCGGTGATGACACGCGAGGCGCCGTTGACGGCGTTCACCAGGAGCTTGGCCTGGCTCGTGGCCTTCGCGTTCAGCCGTATCCACGAACCGTCGGTGAACGTGAGACGCAGATCGGGATGGGCGCCCGAGTACGACATGACCTCGGCGTGCGTGATCGTGGAACGCGGCGTCGACCAGAGGACTTCGGCCTCGTCCGGGCTCTTCGGCCCGTAACCGACGACGTACACGCTCCGGTCGGTGACCGCGAGGTCCGTGGCGAGGAGGGCCACGCCCGCGCGGCGCGGCACCCGGCCGGGGTCCAGCTCCCATGGCACGTTCCGTGCGAGCGCGCCACGCTCGGCCCACATGACGGGGAAGTCCTCGACCTCGTTCTCCGGGTCCTGCGATTCGCGCGGCCCCCGCGGCTCGCGCCCACCGCCCACCCCTGACGGCCCGCCCAGATTGACGATCGCTCCGACCACCGCGGGAACCCACCGCAGCATTCCGTTCACCGCGCTCTGCTCGCGCTGCTCCGAGGCGTCGAGCACCGCGAACTCCGGCCGCGCCGGCCAGGCCTCGTCGGCCTGCAACTCCGCTTCGATGTCGCGCCTGTCCGTGCCGCGAAACGACCGTCGCCCCTCCACGAGGCGGGACACACCCGTCGCGAATTCGATCGGCCATCGGATCTGGAGCACCTCACCGGGCGCCGGCTGCCATGTCATTCCCTGTGCCCAACCTCAGTGATCGCTCGCGGACTGATGAAAGCGGTCCCCCAGGTGTACAGCCTCGCCGATGTGCTGCGGTATGGACCACACCTTCGGCGCGAGCTTGAGCCCGGCGTCGATGTTGCGGCCGAGGCCCGTCAACGGATCGACGGCGAGTCGGCTCTCCTTGGCGATGAGGTTCCATCCCTTCGTACCGATGAGCTGGCCCTTGGCGATGTTGTTCTCCGCCACCATGGCCAGGCGCCCCTTCATCCCGGTCGCGCTGATCCCCTCCACGCTCTTCTTCCCCCACAGGGCGATGTTCTTGAACTTGACGCCCCCGGAGACGACTTCGTCCGCCTTCCCCACCCAGTTGATCCCCTCCGTGGCGCCCTTCGTGATCGCCGAACCCACCTTGTAGGCCCTGCCGAGCTGAACTGCCCGTTCCGCGGCTGTCACCCCCTTCACGGCCGTCGACGCGCCCTTGGTGAACGCGGTGAGTCCCGGAACGGAGCCGAGCGCGTCGAAGCCGACACTCAGCCAACTCACGTCCGCGCCCGCCAATTTGGCGATCAAGTGCGTGGCCAGCGCCAAGGCGCTCGTGGCCACCGCCAGCCCGGCGAAGATCGCGCCGATGGGCTCGAAGGGCAGCGTCAGGATCGCCAGCATTCCGAGGATGCCGCTGAGGTCGCTGAGCAGGTCGCCGATGAGTTTGATGAGATCGGCGTGGTCCTTGACCCACTGGACGGTGTCGTTCCAGGCGTCCTCGACGCCGTGCGCCAGGCGGCTGAACAGGCCCGGTTTGTCCGGGGCGATGTCGCCGGCCTTGTCGAGGTCGTGGCTGATGGATGTGGCGGCGGTGGTGAAGCGGTGGTGGAGTTCTTCGGCGCGGTGGCGTACGCCGTCGAGGGCGTTGGTGGCGTCGGTGACGGCTTGTTGGGCTTTGGCGTCCTTGCCGAGTTGGGCGGGGGTGGCGAAGGTGGGCCGGTCGCCTGGGGGGTGGGGTGGGTCGGCGGTGGACTTCGCGTGGTCGAGGGAGCCCTGTTTGGTGGCGGCTTCCTTTTCGAGGGCGTCGGCCTCGGCCTGGAAGCCGTGGAGTTGGTCAGCCCAGTGGGACAGGGCGCTGGAGGCGCGGCCGAAGGAGTCGTGCGCCTTCTTGATCAGGGGCGCGACGTCGCTGTCGATGTGGGAGACGAAGGCCGTGGCGGCCTCGCCCTTCCAGTAGCCGCAGTCGAGCCGGTCCAGCTCGGTGACGGTCGCCGTCAACTCTCCGTGCAGATCGCCCAGTTGGCGCGCCAGGGCGCGCGTCCTGTCCACGTCCCCCGGCGTCGGGTCGAACCCGAGCAGCGGGAACTTCCCCGCCCGCGCGTCCCCCATCGAACCCACCCTCCCCGCCCCGCCCGAAGCTCTGGTGTTCGAGTGATCGACGCTATACGTACGGTGATCGACGTGACAAGTGGGGCCCCTGGGGTGGGCGCGATTCCGGGAGTGAAGGGTGTGTGAAGTGTGCTGCGAACCGGTACCGATCACGGGAGGGCCCTACAGCCCCACGACGCGCGCCGGTAATGTCAAGGGCTACGCGCAACTGACTCGGTAACTGGACGACTCACGGGGGATCTCATCGTGACCCGCTCATCCCTGCCCATCGCCGTCGCCCTCGCAGCGTCGGCGGGCCTGCTGCTGACCGCTTGCGGTGGGGGTGGGTCGGACAGCTCGGACAAGATTCAGCCGTCTGAGACGGTGACGACGGCGGCGCCTACGGCGACGACGGCTTCGCCTACGCAGGCGGCGGGGCCGAACGCTCCGAAGTTCGATTTGCCGTCCGACGTCAAGGTGGACTTCAAGGGGTTTGACGACAGCGACCCGACGAAGAAGGCCGTGCTGACGGATGCCACGTACGCGGCGCAGGCGGTGCTCGAGATCGAGGTGAAGGCGCACTCGAAGGTGACGCCGAACTTCAGCCGGTTCTGGACGGGTGACCGCGGAGCGGCCTTCGCTGACTCGCTCTTGGCGCAGATCAAGGGCAAGGGCGGGATCACGGGGACATACCACTACTACAACCCCGTGGTGAAGACGCTGGCGAACGGTGGCGGCAATCTCTCCGTCGCGTACTGCGAGGACCAGCGGAAGGCGTACTCGAAGGATTCGACGACTGGCCAGGCGAAGATGACGACCCCGTCGGCGACCGACTTCCGTCAATGGACGCTGCTCATGACGAAGTCGTCGTCGGGTGAGTGGACGGTCTTCGACCACCAGTGGCTCAAGGGGGCAAAGCAGTGCCAGGTCGCGTGAGTAACCGAGTCAGTCGTGGACTCGTCACTACACTGATGTGCCTCTCTTTCCTGACGGCCGGGGTCACTTCGGCCTCCGCCGGTGACGATGTCGACGCGAACGGGCCGACCGGTAACAGCACTACCACCGGGGACGGGACCACCTATACCGCGCATGTGGACTACGTCCACCGCGGGACGGGGGACGGGGACAATCCGCAGCCGGTGAGGTCGTCCAATGCCAACTTCTCGCCGCCGGTGTGCTGGTACACGGCCATGACTCCGGCGCAGATGAAGGCGGAGATCATGGCGCGGTTCTACAAGGCCGGTCACGACGGGTCGGGCACGACCTACAACTTCTACAACGATCAGAACAACGAAATGGACGGGTACAAGTACAACGAGGGCAAGGACGGTAATTGGTGGGTCCTTACCTGGGACGAAGTACAGTTGAACCAGCCGAACCATGGCTTCTGCCCCTATGACGACGGGTACTTCTGGCGGCCGCCCGCCGACCCGCCGGCCGGACAGATCACCCCGAAGATGTTGGCCGACGCCGCGTACGGGCAGATGAAGCTGCCGTCCAAGGGTGTTGACCTCAGTCCGGCGCCGGAGAATCAGAAGGTCAATCTGCCGACGTATGTGAAGTTCCAGCGGGCGAACGCGCAGGTGTCGGTGACGGCGCAGCTCACGGAGCCGAATGGGCAGGTGCTCGCGGCGACGGTGACGGCGGTGCCGCAGAGCCTGAGGGTGCAGGCGGGGACGCAGTACGCGCGGCCGGGGAGTTGTGAGTACGACCTCGGCGGGGCGGCGGCGTTGAACTCGGCGGGGGCCGGATGCAACGTCACGTACCTGAAGGCGAGCGCGGGGACGTATCCGTTCACGGCGGACATGACGTGGCGCGTGTGGTGGACACCGACCGCGAATTCGCAGCCCAACGGTACGCCGATGGACGCGGGATTCTCCGAGTTCCAGCAGGACGTCACCGTGCAGGAGATTCAGGCTGTCAACCGCTGAATCGCGGTGGGTCGCTTCACCTTTTCTCGGGTTTCCCCCGGGGGGCTAGAGGGCCTGGGGGAAGGTGAAGAGGCGGTGGGGGTCGAGGTGGGATTTGAGGGTGGTGAGGCGGGGGGCGTTGGGGCCGTAGTAGGCGGTGCGCCAGGTGGGGAGGGTGGGGTCGGCGTAGTTCTGGTACGCGGCGCCCGAGGCGTAGGGGGACATGGCCTTGTGGGTGGTGTCGAGCCAGCCGGTGGTGGAGAGGGCGTCCGAGGCCAGGTATTGGGTGAGGACGCGTGAGGTGCGGTGGCAGAAGGCGGTGTCCGTGGGGGACGGGCGGTTGACCGCGCCGCCGAGGGCGGTGAGGGCGATGCTGCCGGCGCCGTCGCCGGACTGGGCGGAGAGCCGCTCGACGGCCGAGAGCAGCGTGGAGATGCCCGCGTCCGGCAGGTCCTTGTCGTAGAAGTCGGAGCGCGCGGTGTAGGTCTCGCGGTGCAGGTGCCCGGCGGGGGTCAGACGGCACTGGGCGGCGGACAGACCGGCGCAGCCCGCGTACGAGAAGGTCGCGTCGAGGTAGCTGTGCGGGCGCAGCGAGACGGTGCTGGCGTCGGCGCCGATGCCGGCGGCGAGCCGGTCGGTGGCGGCGGCGAGGTCGTCGCGGGAGCCGGTGGAGAGCATCGGGACGGCCACGGTGGGGGAGCCGCCGGCGTCGCAGTCGAGGTGCAGGGCGGACCAGATGTGGTCCGGCTGGTCGGGGCCCCAGCGCTGCCAGGCGCGGATCACGGCGGCGGCCCGGCTCCACGGCCAGGTGAGGTAGCCGGTGACGACGCCGTCGGGCATCGGGTGGGTGGCGAAGCGCAGTGACGTGACGACGCCGAACTGGCCGTTGCCCGCGCCGCGCAGCGCCCAGAACAGCTCGGGCTGGGAGTCGGTGGAGCAGTCGAGGACCCGGCCGTCGGCGGTCACGATGGTGGCGCCGACGAGGCTGTCGCAGGTCAGGCCCATGGAGCGGCTCATGACGCCGTGGCCGCCGCCGAGCGCGAGTCCTGAGACGCCGACGGTCGGGCAGGACCCGGCCGGGATCGTCCGGCCCCGCTTGCCGAGCGCGGAGTAGACGTCGATGAGCTTGGCGCCCGCGCCGACCGTGGCGGTGGTGCCGTCGAGGCGGATCGAGTTGAGCCGGGAGACGTCGATGACCAGGCGGCCGTCGCCGCTCGACCAGCCCGCGTAGGAGTGGCCGCCGCTGCGGATGGCCAGCGGGGTGGCGGTGCGGCGGGCGAAGTCCAGGCAGGCGCGGATGTCGGAGGTGCCGGTGACGTACGCGATGCCCGCCGGACGCAGGCCGTCGAAGCGGGTGTTGTACAGGATCCGGTCGGCGGCGTACGCGCTGTCGTCCGGGCGTACGAGGCCGCCGTCCAGGGACGTGGCGAGGGCCGGCCAGTCGGGTTTGACAGGGGGCGCGGTGGTGGCCGCGGTCGGCGTGGCGGAACCGCCGGAGGACGACGGGGGCGCGGACGTACCGCCCTTGGCGTCGTCGCCGCTGTCGGGTCCGCAGCCGGTCAGCCAGGCGGCGGCCAGTACGGCCCCGCCCGCCTTGAGCGCGGTCCTGCGCTCGACCCGGTCGCCCTTGTCCATACGGTCACCCCGGTCACTTCGGTCCTCCGGGTCCGTCAGGACCGCAGGCTCCACACGACTCACTTGCCCCACCGCCTTCGCCTATCCGTAGACGTGCGAATCATGAGCCCGGTTGCGGAGCGCGAGGCGCGGGGCGAGAAGACTACAGCGGGGCGGGAACGGTACGGCGGGGTGAGCACAGTACGGCGGGGCGGGAACGGTACGGCCGGGTGAGCGCAGGACAGCCGGGCGCGACCGGCGCGAAGGGCGGGAACGCGGCGCGCGTCAGCCGGAGATGTGCTCCTCCGCATCGCGTCTCGCGCGGTCCCTGGCCCGCCGGGCCGGACCCTTCCAGCCACACGAGCAGCGGGCGACGGCGAAGGAGCCGCGCTCGACGATCGACGTCCGGTGGCCACCGTCCGGAGCGTCGGCCGGAGTTCCCGATGGAGTTCCGGCTGAAGCTGTGACGGAGGCCCTGGCGGAATCCTGCTCGGCACGCAAGTTGAGCACGAGACCACCGTAGCGGGCGTGACGGGGCACTTCCGACAGTCGTTAGACGCCATAAGGCCCCGGCCGGTCGAGGCCGGTCCAGGAATGCTCCAGGAATGGTTCAGGGATGGTGGCGGCGATGGCCCCGGGGGTAGCGACGGTACGGCGCGCGACGGCAGTACGGCGGCGCCGAGGACGTACGAAGGCCGCCATGGCCGCGGCGCTCGGCTGCGCCTGCGGGGCCGCCCTGCTCACCGGCTGCGTCGGGCAGGGCGCGGCGGCCGAGAGCGGCAAAGACGCCAAGGGGCACGACCCGGCGCAGGCGGTACGCGGCGCCGCGGACGTCCTCGTACGGGCGGGCAGCTCGCACGTGGACACCTCGATGCGTATGGCCAGCGGCGGCACCTGGCTGACCATCACCGGCACCGGCGGTTTCGACTACGTGAAGCGGCAGGGCGAACTGCGGCTGCTGCTGCCCAGGGACGCGGCGGGCGCCGAGGAGCACAAGCCGATCATCGAACTGCTCACGCCGGGCGCCCTCTATATGAAGGACCGCGGCGAGGGCGTGCCCGAGGGGAAGTGGGTACGCGTCGACACCGACCGGCTGCCGGACGGCAATCTGGTGACCGGCGGCGCCACCGAGCCGCTGGCCGCCGCCGAACTGCTGCGCGGCGCCCAGGACGTCGAGCTGGTCGGCGTCGAGACCCTGCGCGGTACGAAGGTGTGGCACTACCGGGGGACCGCCGACATCGGGCGCGCGGCGAAGGCCGCCGCGCCCGGCGTACGCGGGCCCTTGCAGGCGGCGGCCAAGGGATTCACGGTCACCCGGGTGCCCTTCGACGCGTGGCTGGACGAGGCGGGGCGGCTGCGCCAGGTGAGCCAGCGGTTCACCTTCAGCTCGGACGACCAGAAGGACAAGAAGATCGACAAGAAGGACGACAAGCAGGCCGGACAGAACGACAAGCAGACCGGCGAGAACGGCAAGGGCGGCCCCGACACCCCCCGTACGACGACCGGCGCCGGCGGCCGTACGACGACCGCCGCCGCGCCCGACGTCACCGTGGTCTCTACCACTCGCTTCGACGATTTCGGCCGCGCCGTCCCCGTCACCATGCCCCGAGCTGCCGACATCTGGACGGGCAAGATCGTTTCTTCCCAGCAGGGGTAAGGGGTCTTCGCGGTAACGGCCCTCACCGGAAAGGGCGTTGTCGAAATGGTCCATCCGTGCCATGCGCGGACCGGGTGCCGGTCCCTACCCTGGCTTGAGGCAGTGGCAGACAGCCAAGAGCCAGGCACTCGTGGACGAGGAGGTGGTGCGCGTATGGCGCCGTCGCCCGGAATGCTGGTCGTCCAGGACGATCCGGTGGCCCTCGCGGAGATCGAACTCTGCGGTGAGCTGATGATCGCCGCGTCCACCGCCGACGAGGAGCGGCTGAGCTTCGCCCGGATCGACGAGGTACTGGGGGTCGCGTGCGACCGCGAGTCGATGCCCGCGCTCCTGGTGCGCGCCCCGCTCTCCGACCGCGCAACCGGCTGACACCGGGGCGCGCCGCCCGTACGCCCCCCGGAACGACCGGGAAAGCCGCTCCCGGAACCCCTGGAACCCCCTGGAACCCCCGAACCCCCCGGAAGAGCCGCCCCCGCCTACGTCCGCAGCAGCCGCGCTATGGCCGCCGTCGCCTCCGCCACCTTCTCGTCGATCTCCGGCCCGCCGCCGACCGCCGCCGCGGCCACGCAGTGCCGCAGGTGCTCCTCCAGGAGCTGGAGGGCGAAGGACTGGAGGCCCTTCGTGCTCGCCGACACCTGGGTGAGGATGTCGATGCAGTAGACGTCCTCCTCGACCATCCGCTGCAAGCCGCGGATCTGCCCCTCGATCCGGCGCAGCCGCTTGAGGTGGGACTCCTTGTCATGGCTGTATCCATGCGGCCCCTGGGGGCGCGAAGATGGGCCGGAAGCCGTGTCCGCCCCCGCGTCCCGAGGTGACTGTTCCGGCGTGATCTCCGCCTCAACCCCGGCCGGTTCCCTGGCCTCCGTCGTCATCGTCAACCCCGCCCTTCCTGTCCCGTTATACCCCTGCCGGGTATATCGTACCGAATCGACACCTTGTGCGACGCATCCCCGGTGAGGGGGACACTTCTGGATGGGCGACACTGGGTGACGCCCATTAGCCGTGGCCGGATGATGCGCCTAGCATCAACGAGACCGAATCCGATGCACACCGAGGACCTCACGTGCGCTTTCGTCTGACCCCCAGGGAGACGAGCTTCTACGACATGTTCGCCGCGTCCGCGGACAACATCGTCACCGGTTCGAAGCTCCTCATGGAACTGCTCGGGGCCGATTCGGCTACCCGGACCGAGATCGCCGAGAGAATGCGGGCGGCGGAGCACGCGGGGGACGACGCGACCCACGCGATCTTCCACCAGCTCAACTCCTCCTTCATCACCCCCTTCGACCGCGAGGACATCTACACCCTCGCCGGGTCGCTCGACGACATCATGGACTACATGGAGGAGGCCGTTGACCTGGTCGTCCTCTACAAGGTCGAGGAGCTGCCGAAGGGCGTGGAGCAGCAGGTCGAGGTGCTGGCACGGGCGGCCGAGCTGACCGCGGGAGCCATGCCGAACCTGCGCACCATGTCCAACCTCACCGAGTACTGGATCGAGGTCAACCGGCTGGAGAACCAGGCCGACCAGATCCACCGCAAGCTGCTCGCGCACCTGTTCAACGGCAAGTACGACGCCATAGAGGTGCTCAAGCTCAAGCAGATCGTGGACGTACTGGAAGAGGCCGCGGACGCTTTCGAGCACGTGGCGAACACGGTGGAGACCATCGCGGTCAAGGAGTCCTGACCTACGTGGACACCTTCGCTCTGGTCGCGACCATCGGGGTCGCGCTCTTCTTCACGTACACCAACGGGTTCCACGACTCGGCGAACGCCATCGCCACCTCGGTGTCGACCCGCGCGCTGACCCCCAAGGCCGCGCTGGCCATGGCCGCCGTGATGAACCTCGCGGGCGCGTTCCTGGGCAGCGGCGTCGCCAAGACCGTCAGCAAGGGGCTGATCGAGACCCCCACCGGCCGCAACGGCATGGGCATCCTCTTCGCCGCGCTCGCCGGTGCGATCATCTGGAATCTGGTCACCTGGTACTTCGGTCTGCCGTCGAGTTCCAGCCACGCGCTGTTCGGCGGTCTGGTCGGCGCCGCGCTGGCCGGCGGCGTCACCGTGCACTGGTCGGGCGTGGTCGACAAGGTCATCGTCCCGATGTTCGTCTCGCCCGTGGTCGGCCTGGTCGTCGGCTATCTCGTGATGCTGGCGATCCTCTGGTTCTTCCGCCGCGCCAATCCGCACAAGGCCAAGCGCGGCTTCCGTATCGCGCAGACCGTCTCGGCGGCGGCGATGGCGCTCGGCCACGGTCTCCAGGACGCGCAGAAGACGATGGGCGTGGTCGTCCTCGCCCTGGTCATCCACGACCCGAGCAACGGGTACGGCATCCCGATCTGGGTCAAGTTCGTGTGCGCCGCGATGATGTCGCTCGGTACGTACGCGGGCGGCTGGCGGATCATGCGGACGCTGGGGCGTCGCATCATCGACCTCGACCCGCCGCAGGGCTTCGCCGCCGAGACGACGTCCGCGGGCATCCTCTACGCGACCTCGTACATCTTCCAGGCGCCGGTCTCCACGACCCACGTCATCACCTCCGCGATCATGGGCGTCGGCGCGACCAAGCGGGTCAAGGCGGTGCGCTGGGGGGTGGCCAAGAACATCGTGGCCGGATGGTTCATCACGATGCCCGCCGCCGGTCTCGTGGCCGCCATCGGCTTCTACCTGGTGCGGCTGATCTTCGGCTGACCCGTCGCGCGCATCAAGGCGACGCCCCCTGACATGGGTTCGGCCCCGCTTCCCGTCACCGGGAAGCGGGGCCTGCGCCTTGCGGTGGCACCGCCATGCAGCACCGCGCGGCGGTCCTGTCACCCGAAGCGGCCCGAGATGTAGTCCTCGGTGGCCTGGACCGACGGGTTGGAGAAGATGCGCTCGGTGTCGTCGATCTCTATGAGCTTGCCGGGCTGGCCGACCGCGGCCAGGTTGAAGAACGCGGTGCGGTCGGAGACACGGGCGGCCTGCTGCATGTTGTGCGTGACGATCACGATCGTGAAGCGGGTCTTCAGCTCACCGATCAGGTCCTCGATGGCCAGGGTGGAGATCGGGTCGAGCGCCGAGCACGGCTCGTCCATCAGCAGCACCTGCGGCTCGACCGCGATGGCGCGGGCGATGCACAGCCGCTGCTGCTGGCCGCCGGACAGGCCGGAGCCGGGCTTGTTGAGCCGGTCCTTGACCTCGTTCCAGAGGTTGGCGCCCTTGAGGGACTTCTCGACGATGGTGTCCAGCTCGCCCTTCTTGCGGACACCGTTGAGCTTGAGACCGGCCGCCACGTTGTCGTAGATCGACATGGTGGGGAACGGGTTCGGCCGCTGGAAGACCATGCCGACCGTGCGGCGTACGGTCACCGGGTCGACGCCCGTCCCGTACAGGTTCTCGTCGTCCAGCAGCACCTTGCCCTCGACGCGGCCGCCGGGGGTGACCTCGTGCATGCGGTTCAGGGTGCGCAGGAAGGTGGACTTGCCGCAGCCGGACGGGCCGATGAAGGCGGTCACGGTGCGGGGCTCCACGGTCATCGAGATGTCCTCGATGGCCTTGAAGGCGCTGTAGTACGCGGTGAGGCCGCTGACGTCGATTCGCTTGGCCATGGGGATCACTTCTCTTCTCAAGGTCGTCTGATGTCGGCCGCGTCAGCGACCTGCCACGCGGCGGAGCCGCTCATCGATGCTTCGGGGCCTTCCAGCGGGCGATGCCGCGGGCCACCAGGTTGAGGATCATCACGAAGGCGATGAGCACCAGAGCCGCGGCCCACGCGCGGTCGTAGCTCGGCTCGTTGCCGTTGCCGTACTGCTGGTAGATGAAGAACGGCAGCGACGACTGCGGGTCCTTGAAGGGGTCCGTGTTGATCAGGTTGCTGCCGAACACCAGCAGGGCGATCGGCGCGCTCTCGCCCGCGATGCGGGCGATGGCGAGCATGACGCCGGTGGTGATGCCGCCGATCGCGGTGGGGATGACGACCTTGACGATGGTGCGCCACTTCGGGACGCCCAGGGCGAGGGAGGCCTCGCGCAGCTCGTTCGGGATGAGCTTGAGCATTTCCTCGGTGGAGCGGACGACGATCGGCATCATCAGGATGGCCAGGGCCAGCGAGCCGGCGAAACCGGTCGCGGGGGCCTTGCCGATCAGCACGAACCACATCGAGAGGATGAACAGACCGGCCACGATCGACGGGATGCCGGTCATGACGTCGACGAAGAAGGTGACCCACTTCGCGAGCGCGCCCTTGCCGTACTCGACCAGGTAGATCGCGGTGAGTATGCCCAGCGGCGCGGCGATGACCGCGGCGATGCCGACCTGCTCCAGGGTGCCGATGATGGCGTGGTAGACGCCGCCGCCGGGCTGGATGGTCAGCACGTTGTTCATCGAGTGCGTCAGGAAGTTGACGTCGAGGACCTTGACGCCCTTGCTGATCGTCGTCTCGACCAGCGAGTAGAGCGGGATGACGGCCAGGATGAAGCTGGACCAGACGAGGCTGGTGGCCACCCGGTCCTTGGCCTGGCGGCGCCCCTCGACCTGCGCGGTGATGACGTACGAACCGGCGACGAAGAGGAGCAGCGCGATCAGGCCCCACTGGATCTTGCTGTCGAGCCCGAAGCCCGCGCCGATCGCTCCGGCGACGACGACGGCTCCGGCCGCGATGGCCAGCGGAGCCCACTTGGGGAGCTGACGGGAGGCCAGCGGCGGCGTGGCGGGAGCCTCCGCCGGGGCCGGCGGCTTGTCGTCCACGATCAGGTCGCTCATGCGTTGGCCCCCGAGTACTCCTTGCGGCGGGCGATGATCAGTCGGGCCGCGCCGTTGACCAGCAGGGTGATGAAGAAGAGCACCAGGCCGGAGGCGATCAGCGCGTCGCGGCCGAACTCGTCGGCCTCACCGAACTTGGCGACGATGTTCTGCGAGAAGGTGCCGCCGAGCGGGTCCAGGATGTGCGCGGACAGTTGCGGCGAGGCGGACAGCACGGTGGCCACCGCCATGGTCTCGCCGAGCGCGCGGCCCAGGCCCAGCATCGAGGCGCTGATGATGCCGGAGCGCGCGAAGGGCAGCACCGACAGGCGGATGACTTCCCAGCGGGTCGCGCCGAGCGCGAGCGCCGCCTCCTCGTGCATCTTGGGCACCTGGCGGATCACTTCGCGGCTGACGTTGGTGATGATCGGCAGGATCATGATCGCCAGCAGGATGCCGACGGTGAACAGCGACCGGGCGGCCGAGTTCGGGTCCTGCTTCTCGAAGATGACGGTCCAGCCGAAGTACTTGTCCAGCCAGAGGTTGAGGCCCTTGAGGTGCGGCACCAGGAAGAGCGCGCCCCACAGGCCGTAGATGATGCTGGGCACCGCGGCGAGCAGGTCGATCACGTAGGCGATCGGACCGCCCAGGCGGCGCGGTGCGTAGTGCGTGACGAACAGGGCGATGCCGACGGCGATCGGGACCGCGATGACCATCGCGATGACCGAGCTGACGACCGTGCCGTAGGCCAGTACGGCGATGCCGAACACCGGCGGGTTGAGGCTGGCGTTCCACTCGAAGGTGGTCAGGAAGTTGCCGTGGTCCTTGGAGATCGCGCTCACCGAGCGGACCGTCAGGAAGATGGCGATGGCCGCCATCACGACGAGGAGGAAGATGCCGGACCCGCGGGAGAGTCCCGCGAAGATCCGGTCGCCGGGCCGGGTGACGGTCTTCGTCTCCACCGGTGGCGCGGTAGGGGGAGGGGCGGTGGTGGTCATAGGGATTTCTCCGGTCTGGGTGGGGGACGTTCGGTCCCCCGGCGGCGGTGCACCGGATGTACGGCGGGCCCCGCGGTCGCCAGGACCGCGGGGCCCGCCGACTCGACTAGGACAGGGCGGTGATGGTGGAGCGGACCTTCGTGGCGATCTCGGTCGGCAGCGGGGCGTAGCCGGCCGCCGAGAGCTTCGCCTGACCGGCGTCGCTGGCGATGTAGGTCAGGAAGGACTTGGTGAGCGGCAGGGTGTCGGCCTTGTTGCCCTTGTCGCAGGCGATCTCGTACGTCACCAGGACGATCGGGTAGGCGTTGTCCGCCTTGGTGGTGTACGCGGCGCCCAGGTCCAGGGACAGGTCGGAACCGGTGCCGACGACCTTGGCGGAGGCGATACCGGCCGACGCGTTCTGCGAGGTGGCCTCGACCGGCGCGGAGGCACCGGTGTTGATCTTCACCGTCGGGATGGTGCTGGCGGTCGCGTAGGACAGCTCGAAGTAACCGATGGAGCCCTCGGTCTGCTTGACCAGCGCGGCGACACCGGCGGACTTCGCGGCGGCCTGGCCGCCCTTGCCCATCCACGCCTTCGCGTGCTCGTACGGCCAGTCGGCCGGAGCGGCGCCCTTCAGGTACTTGGTCAGGTTGTCCGTGGTGCCGGACTCGTCCTGGCGGTGCACGGTCTGGATCTTGGAGCTCGGCAGGGTGACACCCGGGTTGAGCTTCTTGATCGCTTCGTCGTTCCAGTTGGTGATCTTCGAGTTGAAGATCTTCGCCAGGGTGGGCGCGTCCAGAACCAGGTTGCTCACACCGGAGAGGTTGTAACCGACGGCGATCGGGCCGCCGACCATCGGGATGCTGATGCCCTGGCCGTTGGTGCAGACCTTCTTCGAGGCGGTGACCTCTTCGGGCTTCAGCGGGGAGTCGGAGCCCGCGAAGGCGTCCGTGCCCTGGTTGAAGTCGACGATGCCCTCACCGGAGGACGAGGTCTTGTAGTTGATCGTCGCGCCCGAGCAGGCCTGCTGGTAGTCCTTGACCCACGACTCGATCGCGTTCTGCTGGGCACTGGAGCCGGAGGCCAGGATCTGGCCCTTCTCACAGGCGATGCCGCTCGCGTTGGCGCTGCTGTCGGACGAGCTGGCCGAGGCGCTGCCGCTGGGCGTGGACGTGGAGTCGTTGTTGTTGTCCGAACCACAGGCGCTCAGGACCAGCGCGCCGGTAATCGCGACCGCGCCGACGGTCAGGGCCCGCAGCCCGTTCTTACGCTGAAGCTTCACCTTCGTGTGTTCCTTCCAAAAGCCCGCCGGTGGACGGCGAAGCAGAGGGTTATGGGTTCTGCATCCACCCGGCGTCGCGTGATGCTCACCGGTAAGCCCGAAATTAGGCAGATGAAGTGAAGCGACCGACGGAAGGGAGTGAACGCCAGGTGAACCTCGTCTATCAGGGTGGTGCCGCTACGCGCGTTACGCGCGCCGTGGTGACGAAGTGGTATCCGGGGCTGTCGTTGTGTCACAAAGGAACACGGGCAGGTCACGGGGGTGACACGGGCCGGTTACGGCCGCCGGGCGGGCCGATCGGCACGCGGTGGTACGCCGGTTCACCGGCCGTCCACCCGCTCGGGCGTCCGCTCGTGCCCCCGCTCGGGCCCCGCGAGCCGGTACGGGCGGCCCGGTGAGCCCGCTGTGGGACCGCTCCGCCGACCGCCGTCAGCCCGCCAGCGCGTGCAGCAGCGCGTCCACGAGGGGCCGGTCGCGGTCGTGGGTGAGCCTGCGGCGGGCAGCGGAGGGCGGCAGCCAGATCATCCGGTCCACCTCGTCGTTGGGGACGAAGGAGCCCTCCCACGCCTCGGCCGCCCAGTAGCGGACCTCCTTGGGGCGGCCGTCCACCAGATAGCGCGACGTCGGCAGCGGGGCGCCGAGTGAGCAGCCCAGGCCGGTCTCCTCACGGGTCTCGCGCAGCGCGGCGGCAGGGAACTCCTCGCCGCGCTTCAGCTTGCCCTTCGGCAGGCTCCAGTCGTCGTAACGCGGCCGGTGCACCAGCGCCAGTTCGATCCCGCCGTGGTACGGCGAGACGCGCCACAGCACGACGCCCGCCGCCCGTACGGTCGTTCCGCTCTTGTCGCCCGCGCGTTTCATTCCGTGCGCGCCCCCGGTACGGAATTCGGCCCAGGGCCCGGTACGGGTCCCGGTGCGGACCCCGGCGCGGCACTCGCTGCGGGACCGGGCGGACCGGGCCGAGAGGCGCCGGAGCCCGGCTGCCACAGCCGCGAGAAGGCGAAGCGCGCGGCTTCCACCTCGTGCCGCTGGTCGGCGTGGAGCACGCCCAGCGCGTACGCGGTCGCCGGAGCTATGCGCGGGGTGCGGGCCGCCGCCGCGACGGCCGCCGCGCACTCGGCCGCCTTGCGGTGCCTGGCCAGCAGCACGGCCGCCTCGGCCAGCCGCTGCGCCGCCGCCTCGCCGTCCGGGTCGATGCCCCGGCAGACCTCGGCCGCGTAACGGCTCAGCCGCAGCAGCACCCGCACCTGGTGCCAGGGGGAGTCCTGGAGGTCGGCCGTCAGCTCGGTGCCGAGCGCCGCCTGGACGGCCTCCGCGTTGTACGGGTGCGCCGCGCGCAGCAGCGGCAGCGCGCCCGCCGCGTCGGCCAGCCGCCGGTCGGCCTGCGCGGCGAGCGGCGGCAGTACGGTCGCGGCCGGTCCCTCGGCCGCCGCGGTCAGCGGCACCTCGGAGGCCAGGACGGCGATGTTGTCCGCGAGCGCGTGGAAACGCGAGGAGCCCATCGCCTGGAGCGTCGCCGAGTGCGCCCGGGTACGGGCCAGGGTGAGCTGCCGCTCCAGGAGCGCCCCGGCGCGCGCGGCGCCCAGCGCCAGCGGACCGCTCCCGGCCGGGGGCGGCGGGACCGCGGGCGCGGGCGGCCCCTGGACGTCGCCGGTGTCCGCGGGGGCCTTGCCGCCGGCGTCCGGGTCCGGGTCCGCGGCGGCCGACAGCCGCCGCAGCGCCTCCAGCAGCCGCGCCAGCCGGGCGGTGTACTGCGGCTCGCGGGCCAAGGTGGTGGCCAGCCAGCCCAGTTCGGCGCGGAGCGACTCGGCCCACACCGGGTCGGTCAGCGGCGCGTAGATGTGCAGGACCCCGCCGATCCGCCGGGCGCTGGCCCGCAGCAGTTCGTCGGCGTCGCCCTCGTGCTCGCCCCGCAGGCTCAGGGCCCGCAGGAAGGCGGTGGCCTGGTCGTGCAGATAGCGCGCGAGGGTGCCGCCCGCCGTACCGCCGGGCGGGCCCGCGGGCGCCGGGCCCGCGTCGGCCGTGGGCGCCGCGGCCGTCCGCGACTGCGGTGTACGCGCTTGCGTCGTACGTGTCCCCGTCGTGCCGCCCGGTGCGGGGGCGGCGGCCGGTGGGCCCGGGTCGCCGCTCCCCGCGGGGGTCAGCGGGGGGCTGTCAGGTAGCTGCTGCTGGGCCACGCCGGCGCCTCCGGGCGTCGATGAGCATCTCCTGGACATTGCGCAGCGGCTTCCCGTCCGGGTCGGTGCTGTGCCGGGTCCAATTACCGTCCGCCGCCAGGTGCCAGGAGGAGGTCGTGTCCGACATCCCGTCCTCCAGCAGGCGGTTGAGGGTGGCGCGGTGGGTCGGGTCGGCGACCCTGACCAGCGCCTCGATGCGGCGGTCGAGGTTACGGTGCATCATGTCGGCGCTGCCGAACCAGACTTCGGTCTCGCCGCCGTTGCCGAACGCGAACACCCGCGAGTGTTCGAGGAAGCGTCCGAGCACGCTGCGGACCTTGATGTTCTCGGACAGACCGGCGACGCCCGGCCGTACCGCGCAGATCCCGCGCACCCAGATGTCCACCGGGACCCCGGCCTGCGAGGCGCGGTAGAGCGCGTCGATGATCTGCTCGTCGACGATCGAGTTCACCTTCAGCCGGACATACGCCGGACGCCCGGCGCGCTGGTGCGCGATCTCCTCCATGATCCGGGAGATCAGGCCGTCGCGCAGACTGCGCGGCGCGACCAGCAGCCGGTTGTAGACCTCGCGGCGCGAGTAGCCGGACAGCCGGTTGAACAGGTGCGACAGATCCGCGCCCACCTGCGGGTCGGCCGTCAGCAGACCGAGGTCCTCGTACAGCCGGGCCGTCTTCGGGTGGTAGTTGCCGGTGCCGACGTGGCTGTAGCGGCGCAGGGTGTCGTCCTCCTGGCGGACCACCAGCGACAGCTTGCAGTGCGTCTTGAGGCCGACCAGGCCGTACACGACATGGCAGCCCGCCTCCTCCAGCTTGCGCGCCCACTTGATGTTGGCCTGCTCGTCGAAGCGCGCCTTCAGCTCGACCAGCACCAGCACCTGCTTGCCCGCCTCGGCCGCGTCGATCAGCGCGTCCACGATCGGCGAGTCGCCCGACGTCCGGTACAGCGTCTGCTTGATCGCCAGGACGTCGGGGTCGGCGGCGGCCTGGTCGAGGAACGCCTGCACGGAGGTGGAGAAGGAGTCGTACGGGTGGTGCAGCAGCACGTCCCGGCGGCGCAGCGCCGCGAAGATGTCGGGCGCCGACGCGGACTCGACCTCCGCCAGGTCGCGGTGGGTGCCCGCCACGAACTTCTGGTATTTCAGCTCGGGGCGGTCCAGGCCCGCGATGGCGAACAGCCCGGTCAGGTCCAGCGGACCCGGCAGCGGATACACCTCGTTGTGCTTCATCTTCAGCTCGTGCACCAGCAGGTCGAGCACGCGCGGGGCGATGGACTCCTCGACCTCCAGGCGGACCGGCGGGCCGAAGCGGCGGCGCATGAGTTCCTTCTCCAGCGCCTGGAGCAGATTCTCGCCGTCGTCCTCCTCCACTTCCAGGTCCTCGTTGCGCGTGACCCGGAACATGTGGTGGTCGAGCACCTCCATGCCGGGGAACAGCTCCTCCAGGTGCGCGGCGATCACGTCCTCCAGCGGCACGTACCGCTGCGGGCCCGCCTCCAGGAAGCGCGACAGGATCGGCGGCACCTTCACCCGCGCGAAGTGCTCGTTGCCCGAGACCGGATTCCGTACCACCACCGCCAGATTCAGCGACAGACCCGAGATGTACGGGAACGGGTGCGCCGGGTCGACGGCCAGCGGGGTCAGCACCGGGAAGATCTGCTGCCGGAACAGCGTGAACAGCCGCGCCTGCTCCTTCTCGGTCAGCTCGTGCCAGCGGATGACGTGGATGCCCTCGTCCGCGAGCTGCGGCGCCACGTCGTTCTGGAAGCAGGCCGCATGCCTGGCCATCAGCTCCCGCGACCTGGTCAGGATCAGGTCCAGCACCTCGCGCGGCTGGGCGCCGGACGCCGAGCGGGTCGCGACACCGGTCGCGATACGCCGCTTCAGGCCCGCGACCCTGACCATGAAGAACTCGTCCAGGTTGCTGGCGAATATCGCCAGGAAGTTAGCCCGTTCGAGGAGCGGGGTCGCCGGGTCCTCGGCCAGCTCGAGCACCCGCTCGTTGAACGCCAGCCAGCTGCGTTCGCGGTCCAGGAAGCGGCCCTGCGGCAATTCCTCACCGAATTCCTCGCTCGCCTCGCCCAGGCTCGACGATCCCGGGTCCGGATTCGGTACGACGCGGGGGCGGAACGTCCCGGACGCCAACGACTGCTGGGGCTGGGCGGGAAAACTGGGGTGATTCGTCTGGGCCATGGGATGCGAGCCCTCCTCCTGGTCCGGCACGGGGCGGCCTGCGGCCGGCTCGGGGCGACCGTGGGCCGTCGGTCCATTGTCCCGTGTACCCGAGGGTTTCGGCAGGTCGGGCGGGGGAGGGGGTGCGGGGGCAGCGGGCTGCATCCTGCGATGCTCGCAAGCGAGGTTGAATCGCCGGTAACGAGAGCGTTGCCGTCAGGCAAGCGGGACGCTTCCAGCGGGGGTGCCTTCGAATCTCGGCCCGCGCCCCGTCCGAACCCTCCGGTCCGCCCCCTCCACCTCCACCTCGCGCAGGTGAGCCCCTTTCCACGGGCGCGGCCCCGCGGGTCCCCTGCCGGGGGGGGTGGGCCGATCTTTTCAGGGGCGCGCCCTGGGGCGGTTCTTCTGCCGGGCGCCGATCTTTCCAGGGGCGCGGCCCCGGGGCGGTTCTTCTGCCGAGGCGGCACGCCGTGTAGTTAGGGGCGCGGGGAACTGCGCGCTCAGCCCGAGCGGTGGCGCGGGTGAGAAACCGGCCCCAGCGGGGCAGATGCGGTTGTTTTCGGGCTGACAGCCCGGTGGGGGCTGGTCGCGCAGTTCCCCGCGCCCCTGAAAAACACGCCCTGCGCAAGGCGGAGGCACGGGGGGCGCGCCCTGAAGGCAGGCCGTGCGCGGGGTGGAGGCACTGGGGGCGCGCCCCCGGAAGGGCAGGCCCTGCGGGGGGGGGCGGCTTAGGTTTCGGTGCGGTACATGAGGTCGACCTCGTGGGTGGTGAAGCCGAGGCGTTCGTAGACGGAGAGGGCGGCGGGATTGTCGGCGTCGACGTAGAGCAGGGCGGTGGGAAGGCGGCGGTCACGGGCGAGGTGGCGGAGCCCGACGGCGGTGAGGGCGCGGCCGAGGCCGGAACCCTGCTCGGCGGGGAGGACGCCGACGACGTAGACCTCGCCGAGCCCTTCGGGGTGGACTTTGGTCCAGTGGAAGCCGACGAGGTCCTCGCCGCGGAAGGCGAGGAAGAAGCCGGCGGGGTCGAACCAGGGCTCGGCGAGGCGGTCGGAGAGGTCGCGCTGGGTGAGGGAGCCCTGCTCGGGGTGGTGGGCGAAGGCGGCGGCGTTGACGGCGAGCCACGCCGCGTCGTCGCGCCCGGGGACGAAGGTGCGGACGGTGATGCCGTCGGGCAGCCGCGGCTCGGGGAGGTCGGCGGCGTCCGGGGTCAGGGGCCGCCGCATCTGCCGCAGCTCGCGGAAGAGCTTGAGGCCGAGCTGGACGGCGAGGTGCCGGGCGGCGGGGTGCCCGCCGTGGGCCCAGACGCGTACGCGCCTGCCGGTGGCGTCCAGAAGGGCCGCGGCCAGGGTGCGGCCGTGGCCGCGGGAGCGCCGCGCGGGGTGGACGACGAGTTCGGCGGAGGGCGCCTCGACCGGGTCCGAGCCGTCGATCTGCGCGTATCCGGTGAGGTCGGCCCCGGCCCCGTCGGCCCCCCCGGCCCCGTCCTGTCCAGGCGTCCACAGCAGCAGGTGCCGTACGCCCTCGCGCGCGCCGCCGCGCACATGGAGCCGTCCGCTCTCGGAGACGGCGGGCTGCCCGTCCGCGGCGGTCGCCGCCCCGATCAGGCCGAGCACCGCTTCGGCGGTGTCAGCGGGCAGTTCTGTCAGGGCCTCGATCCGCGCGTCGGTCATGCGGAGATCGTACGGCGGGTGCCCCCGGCATCGGCGGCGGCGGGTGCCCGCGGAGCCGAAAGCGTCGGTCAGGCCGAGACCGTACGGCGGGCGCCCTCGGCGTCGGCGGGGGCGGCGCGGCGGGGGATCGGGATGAGGACGGCGGAGACGCAGGTCGTGGCGGCGGCGAGGGCGAAGCCGGGCCAGTAGGCGGTGGCCGAGATGACGGCGGCCATGACCGGCGGGACGACGGCGGCGGTCAGATTCTGGCCGGTGTTGTGGACCCCGAGGGCGCGTCCCGACCAGGCGGGGCCCGCGTGCTCGGCGGTGGAGGTGAAGGACAGGCCGTTGGTGCTTGAGGTGATCGCGATGGCGGCGACCAGCAGCACGGGGGTCAGCGGGGAGGGGAAGGCGGTGCTCACGGCGGTGGCGGCCACCACGGCGGCGGTCAGGACGGCGAGCTGCCGCATCGGCCGCAGCCGGTCGCCGACCCGGTCCGACCAGCGGCCGACCAGGATGCGGGACACCGCGCCCAGACCTTGGGCGACGGCGATGAGCTGCCCGGCGTGCACCGGCGACCAGCCGCGTACGTCGACCAGCAGCACCAGCGCGAAGGCCCCCGCGGTGAACTGCGGGATCACCAGCAGCGCGGCCGACCCGTGGATGCGGGGCAGCAGCCGCGAGCCGCGGTACGGGTTCGGCGCGGGGCCCGCCGCGGCGGCCTCGGCGCGCGCCGGGTCGGCGGCGAAGACCGCGATCAGCACGGCGATGACGGCGCAGATCGCGGCGAGGAAGCCGAAGGCGCCGCGCAGCCCGTGCGCGGCGGCCAGCGGCGGCATGGCGAGGGCGGCCACGCCCATGCCGAGCGGGGTGGAGGTCTGCCGGATGCCCATGGCCAGCCCGCGCTCCTCGGCGGAGAACCAGCCCATCACCAGGCGTCCGCTGGCCGAGTAGACCGAGGCGCCGGACGCGCCCGCCAGCACCAGCAGCGCGCCGAGCGCGACCATGCCGTGCGCGGCCCAGGCGGCCCCGCCGAGGGCGCCGGCCGCGATGCCGAGGCCGAGCGCGATCACCACCCGCTCGCCCCACCGGTCGGCCGCCGCGCCCCACAGGTAGAGCGCGAGCACCAGCCCCGCGGTCGGGCACGCCACCAGGAAACCGACCCGCGTGAGGCTCAGCCCCTGCTGGCCGCGCAGCTCGTCGGCCAGATACGGGACCCCGTACACGAAGGCGCAGGCCGCGGTCTGCGCGGCCGTTCCCAGCGCCAGCATGATCCAACGACGCACGTCGGAAGCACCTCCTCGGTGAGTGGGTGGTGCATCCAACTATGGCGGCTGCTCCGCAGTTTGAGACAGTTCGTTTCGCATCGTGAGACTCGCTAGGGCGACATCGCGCCACCGGACCTCACCCGGACGATCCCGGCCCACCGGGCGGTAACCGGGTCTTAACCCCCGCCCCCCTGCCGCGCTACGCGCGTTGACTCTATGCTGCCCTCCGCGTGACCCGTATTTGACCAGTTGTTGACTTCAGCTGGCGGCGGCTGACCCCAGCCGACGCCAGTCCTTGATCCGAGGGGATCCATGTCTCTGACGCGCAGAATCTCCGTCGCGGCCGTCGGGCTCGTGGCCGTCGGCGCGCTTGTCGCGGCCGGGCCCGCCCAGCACGGTGGCGGCCACGACCGGCCCGGCCACCCCGGAAAGCCGGGCCACGGGCAGTCCGGCAACACGGTCGACCTCCAGTTGCTGACGATCAACGACTTCCACGGCAATCTGGAGCCCCCGGCCGGCTCCTCCGGCCGCGTCACCGAGCAGCAGGCCGACGGCACCGTCAAGACCATCGACGCCGGTGGCGTCGAGTACCTGGCGACCAGCCTGCGCAACGCCCGCAAGGGCCACGACCGTTCGCTGACCGTCGCCGCCGGTGACCTGGTCGGCGCGAGCCCGCTGCTGTCCGGCCTCTTCCACGACGAGCCCACCGTCGAGGCGATGAACAAGATCGGCCTCGACGTCACCGGCGTCGGCAACCACGAGTTCGACGAGGGCAAGGACGAACTGCTCCGTCTCCAGAACGGCGGCTGCCACCCGGTCGAGGGCTGTTACGAGAAGGGCAAGAAGTTCAAGGGCGCCGACTACCCGATCCTGTCGGCGAACGTCGTCAACGAGAAGACCGGCCGCCCGCTGCTCGCCCCGTACACGATCAAGAACGTCAAGGGCGTCCGCGTCGGCTTCATCGGCGTCACGCTCAAGGGCACCCCGAACATCGTCACCGCGTCCGGTGTGAAGGGCCTGAAGTTCCTCGACGAGGCCGAGACGGTCAACAAGTACACGGCCGAACTGCGCAAGCGGGGCGTCAAGTCGGTCGTCGCGCTGATCCACGAGGGCGGCTTCCCGGTCTCCGGCAGCTACAACTACGACTGCGACAGCGGCGGTCCCGGCACCGGCATCTCCGGCCCGATCGTGGACATCGCGAAGAAGATCTCGCCGGACGTCGACGCGCTGGTCACCGGTCACACCCACAACGCGTACGTCTGCACCATCCCCGACCCGGCGGGCAAGCCCCGGCTGGTCACCAGCGCCTCGTCCTTCGGGCGGCTCTACACCGAGCTGGACATGAAGGTCGACAAGCGCACCGGCGACATCGTGCGCACCTCGGTCAAGGGCAGCAACCACGTCGTGGACCGCGTCCAGCCCAAGGCCGCCGACATGACCTCGCTGATCACCCGCTGGAACGCGCTGGCCGCCCCGATCGCCAACCGCACCGTCGGCTGGATCAGCGGCGACATCGCCCGCACCGGCACCAACGAGACGCCGCTGGGCGACCTCATCGCCGACGCGCAGCTCGAATACGCCAAGACCCTCGACCCGACCACGCAGATCGCGTTCATGAACCCCGGCGGCATCCGCACCGACCTGGTCTACGCGGCCTCCGGCAGCGAGGGCGACGGCGTCGTCACCTACGCCGAGGGCTTCGCCGTACAGCCGTTCAGCAACACCGTGAACCTGGAGACGCTGACCGGCGCGCAGCTCGTGACCGCGCTCCAGCAGCAGGTCAGCGGGCCGAACGAGGCGGCGACGAAGATCCTCCAGATCTCGGCCGGGCTCACCTACACGCTCGACCTGACCAAGTCCGGCGCGGCGCGCGTCGTCGCCGACTCCGTCAAGCTCAACGGCGCCCCGATCGACCCGGCCGCCAGCTACCGCGTCGCGATGAACAACTTCCTGACCGGCGGCGGCGACGGCTTCCCCGTCCTCGCCCAGGGCACGTCCCTGCTGATCGGCGGCGACGACCTGGCCGCCTTCGCCACCTACCTGACCGCCCACTCCACGGCCGCGGCGCCCCTCGCCCCGCCCGCCGCCGACCGGGTCACCGTCATCAAGTAGGGCTCAGAGAAAGGTCATTCGTCGAAACCGGCGAATACGGTGGAGCCGCCGGACGACACGGCGGGCCCCTCGGGCGGCGCGGTCGGCGCTCCCGGCAGCCGGAGGGCGGCGAGCGTGCCGCCCCCCGGCGCCCGGGTCAGCGCGACCTCGCCGCCCGACTGCTGCACCGTGCGCGCCACGATCGACAGCCCGAGCCCGCTGCCCGGCAGCGACCGCGCCGACGGCGACCGCCAGAACCGCTCGAAGACATGCGGCAGTTCGTCCTCCGGGATGCCCGGCCCGTGATCGCGTACGGTGAGCTGCCCGTCGGCCAGCCGCACCTCGATCCCGCCGCCGGGCGGGCTGAACTTCACCGCGTTGTCCAGCAGATTGACGATCGCCCGCTCCAACGCGGCGGGCTCCGCCCGCACATACCAGGGCGCCAGCTCCGCGCTGATCTTCAGGTCGGGCCCGCGCAGCCGCGCCCGTTCCAGCGCCGTCTCCGCGCTCTCGTGCAGCGCCACCACCTCAAGGGTCGGTACGGCGTCCGGCCGGGACAGCTCCTGCAAGTCGCCGATCAGCGAGGCCAGTTCGGTCATCTGCGCCTTCACCGACGCCATCAGCGCCTTCCGGTCCTCCGGCGGGATCGCCCGGCCGGTGGCCTCACTGCGCTCCAACAGCTCGATGTTGGTCCGCAACGACGTGAGCGGCGTGCGCAGTTCGTGCCCCGCGTCCGCGATGAGCTGCTGCTGCCGGTCGCGCGACGACGCCAGCGCGGCCGTCATCGCGTTGAACGACGCGCTGAGCCGGGCGATCTCGTCCTCGCCCTCCACCGGGATGTTGACGTTCAGATCCTCGGTGCGGGCGATGTGCTCGACGGTCTCGGTCAGCCGGTCCACCGGCCGCAGCCCCGTCCGCGCGATCCACAGCCCCGCGCTCGCCGCGCCGACCACGCCGATCCCGGCGACGGCCAGCAGGACCCAGGCCAGGGTGGTCAGCGGGCGGTCGACATCGCTCAGTGGCCGGGCCACGGAAATCGCCGCCGGCTGGAGATTGATCCGTGCCTGTGAGGTGTAGACGCGCAGCTTCTGGCCGTTGGGCGCGGTCACCGTGTGGAGGGCGTCGCGCCGCTGGCCGTCCGCGACCGCGTGGTCAGCGGGGCCGACGGGGATGGTCGTACGGCCCTGCACCCAGCAGGGCGTGCCGTCGGAGAGCACCACCTGGGCCAGGGTGTTGGTGGTGATGAAGCCGACGGAGCCGCCGTTGGCGCCCTGCGTGCTGTTCATCGCCGGAACGCTCGACTGGCAGCCCTGGGTGTTGAGCGTGCGCGAGATCTGCTGCACCGGCACGATGTCCGGCTGGCGCAGCGACTTGTCCAGCTCGCTCATGAGCTGGTCGCGCACCAGCAGCCAGCAGACCAGCGACACCACCGCCACCGCCACGGCCACCGCCGCCGCGGTGAGGATGGTGAGCCGGGACCTCAGGGGGAGCCGCTTCACGCGTGGCCGCCGTCCGGGGCGCGCAGGACGTACCCCACTCCTCGTACCGTGTGGACGAGCCGTCGCATGCCGCCCGCCTCGGTCTTGCGCCGCAGGTACATGACGTAGACGTCGAGGGAGTTGGACGAGGGCTCGAAGTCGAAGCCCCAGACGGACTTGAGGATCTGCTCGCGGGTGAGGACCTGGCGCGGGTGGGTGAGGAAGAGCTCCAGCAGGGTGTACTCGGTCCGGGTCAGCTCGACCGGGCGCCCGCCCCTGGTGACCTCGCGGGTGGTGGTGTCCATCCGCAGATCGGCGAAGGTGAGCGCGTGGCCGCCACCGTCGCCTTCGTGGCCGACGGTGGCGTAGGAACTGCGCCGCAGCAGGGCTCTGAGCCGGGCCAGCAGCTCGTCCAGCTCGAAGGGCTTGACGAGGTAGTCGTCGGCGCCCGCGTCGAGGCCGGTGACGCGGTCGCCGACGGTGTCCCGCGCGGTGAGCATGAGGATCGGGGTGGTCACTCCGGTGGCGCGCAGGCGGCGCGCCGTGGTGAGGCCGTCCATGCGCGGCATGAGGACGTCGAGCACGATCGCGTCGGGGCGGTACGCCTCCGCCTGGTCGAGGGCGGCGAGCCCGTCCGCGGCCAGGGCGGTGTCGTACCCCTCGAAGGCGAGGCTGCGGCGCAGGGCCTCCCGTACGGCGGGCTCGTCGTCCACGATCAGGATGCGGGCGGGGGCCTCGCCGCTGTCGCCGGGGCTCATGGTGTCGGGTACCTCACTGATGGACATCGGAATGGTGCCGGAACTCTCTCAGCGTCGCACGGCGCGCGTCCCGCGTCGTGCGGTCCCGCGGTGCGCGCGGCTCACGGGTTTCGCGGAGGCGGAGACCTCGGCGGGGCGCGGTGCCGACTCCCGCCGGACGGCCCGGTCCGCCGCCGCGTCGCGGGCCGCGCCGGCGGCGATGTGGGCGAGCGGCAGGTCGAGATCGGCGGGCCCGGTGGCGACGGCCGCGTTGTGCGGACTCCAGGAGACGGCGGCACTGAGGGCGCGGCGCAGCCGGTTGGCGCTGACGGTGAGGGTGCTGCTGCTCATGGCGTTCTCCCAGGGTGGTTCGGGGTGGTGCCGTTCTTTCCGGAGGGGCGGGGGGACGGACGGTTGGGTAGGCGGAGGGTCGGTGAGGCGGAGGGTCGGTGAGGCGGAGGGGCGGAGAGGCGAGGGCGGCCCCTCAGCGGTTCCGCGTGCCCGCGGTCCCGTCGGCTCAGAAGCCGCCGAAGCCGCCGCTGCTGTTACCGCCGCTGCTGCTCCCGTTGCCGTTGCCGCTCCCGCTGCTGCTGCCGTTGTTGTCGGTCGTGCCGCTGCCGCTGCCGCTGGTGCCGCCCGCGCGCAGGCTCGCGAGGTCGGACTTCACGGTGTTGATCGGGATCGCGAAGCCGAGGCCGACGCTGCCGGAGCTGCTGCCCGAGGACGACGCGTCCGAGTACATCGCGGAGTTGATGCCGATGATCTGGCCGCTCATGTTGATCAGGGCGCCGCCGGAGTTGCCGGGGTTGAGCGAGGCGTCGGTCTGGATCGCCTTGTACGTGGTGGTGGAGTTGCCGGTGTCGCCGTTGTACTGGTTGCCGCCGAAGGAGAACGGCCACTGGCCGTTGCCCTGGCCGCCCTGGCCTTGGCCCTGGTTCTCGTCGGTGGACACGGTCACGTCGCGGTTGAGCGAGGACACGATGCCGCTGGTGACGGTGCCGGTCAGGCCCTCGGGGGAGCCGATGGCCACCACCGAGTCGCCGACGGCGATGTTCGAGGAGTCGCCGAGCGTGGCCGCGGGCAGTCCGCTGGCACCCCGCACCTTGATCAGCGCGAGGTCCTTGGCGGAGTCGGTGCCGACCACCGTCGCGGTGGCCGTCTTGCCGTTGCTGTACGTCACGGACACCGAGGTCGATCCGGCGACCACGTGGTTGTTGGTGATGATCTCGCCGCCGCTGGTGATGATGACACCGGCGCCGGTGGACTTGCCCGCGCCGGACGTCGCGTTGATCTCGACGACGCTGGGGCTGACCGCCTTGGCCACGCTGCTGACGCTGCCGTTCACGACGCTCGCGTTGACCGCCGAACTGGCCGTCGTCGTCGTGCCGTTGTCGTGCGTCGCGTTGCCGATCAGGGCTCCCGCGCCGCCGCCGATCACACCGGCCGCGAGCGCGACGGCGGCGAACAGCGCGACGGGCTTGCGGGCCTTGCGGCGGGGAGCGGGCGACGCCCCGGCGACGGCGGGCGTGGCGGGGTCGTACGGGGGCGGCGGCGGGAAGCCGGTCGCGGAGGGGGCGTCGTAGTCGGGGGCCTGGCGGTACTGCGGGGCCTCCGGCTCGGAGACCTGGGGGGCCTCATCGCCGAAGTAGAGCGGAAGCTGCGGTTCGTCCGGGTTCTGGTGTTCGCCGCCGGTGCGGCTGCTCTCGGTCATGACAATGACTCTGTGCCCGGAAGATGAGAGCTTCCTGAGCACTCGCTGAGAAGCCCGGCAGAAGTGGGTATGCCCCATATAAACAAGATCGGGAACACCCGGTCCCGACCGCCCGCGACCGCCCGTACACCGCGGCCCGCCCGCGACCGCCCGTACACCGCCGCCCGTACGGCTACGCGCGGCGGCCGTGCGCCCCGGCTCCCGCGGCTACCCGTGGCAGCCGCACGACCCCCGCACCACGAGCCGGGAGGGGAACTGCCGCAGCCGCTCGCGCCGGGCGCCCGGTACTCGCAGCGAGTCGTCGAGCACCGCGTCCACCGCCGCCCTGGCCATCGCCTGCCGGTCGGAGGCGACCGTGGTCAGCGGCGGATCGGCGAGCGCGGCCTCCTTCACGTCGTCGAACCCGGCGACCGCGAGCTGTTCCGGCACGTCGATCCGCAGCTCACGCGCGGCGCGCAGCACGCCGATCGCCTGGTCGTCGGTGGCGCAGAAGATGGCCGGCGGCCGGTCGGGCCCGGCCAGCAGGCCCAGCGCGACCTCGTAGGCGTCGTACCGGTTGTACGGGGCCTGGAAAAGGCGGCCCTCCGTGGACCGCCCCGCCTCCTGCATGGCCCGCTGCCAGCCGACCACGTGGTCGGTGACGGGGTCGCCGATCACCGGCGTCTTCTCCATGCCGCCGAGGCAGGCCACGTACGCGTGCCCGTGCTCCAGCAGGTGGCGGGTGGCGAGCTGCGCGCCGCCGATGTCGTCGGTGACCACGGCGATGTCGTCGATCGCCTCGGGCCGCTCGTGCAGCAGCACCACACGCGCGTCCCAGGCGTCGATCTCGGTCGCCGCGTTCTCGCTGGGGCCCTGGCTGATCAGGATCAGCCCGGAGACCCGCATGCCGAGGAAGGCCCGCAGGTAGTGCACCTCGCGTTCGTCGAGGTAGTCGGAGTTCCCGACCAGCACCATCTTCCCGCGGTCCGACGCGGCCTGTTCCACCGCGTGCGCCATCTCCGCGAAGAACGGCTGGCGCGCGTCGGGCACGATCAGGCCGATGAGGTCGGTACGGCGGCTCGCCATCGCCTGGGCCACACGGTCCGGGCGGTAGCCGAGCTGCTTGATGGCCGCGAGCACGCGCTCGCGGGTGGCCGGGGCTACCGGCCGGGGTCCGTTGTTGATGACGTAGCTGACGACCGCGGTGGACGTCCCCGCCAGCCTTGCCACGTCGTCACGCGTCACCTTGGGCACGTCGCGCAGTCTACGCGTGTCTATCCAGTCGTCACATGGCTCGTCATACGGTCTGTTCGGCGGATTTCAGCCGCTCGACGGGGACGTCCGCGGGCTCGTCGGAACGCTGCGGCCCGCGGCCCTGCGCGGCCTCGCTCCTGGCGGCCTCCTCGGCGGCCCGCTCGACCTTCTCCGGGGTCACGAAGCGGTAGCCGACATTGCGGACGGTGCCGATCAGCGACTCGTGCTCCACGCCGAGCTTGGCGCGCAGCCGCCGTACGTGCACGTCCACCGTGCGGGTGCCGCCGAAGTAGTCGTAGCCCCACACCTCCTGGAGGAGCTGGGCGCGGGTGAAGACCCGGCCCGGGTGCTGCGCCAGGTACTTCAGCAGCTCGAACTCCTTGAAGGTCAGGTCCAGGACCCGGCCCTTGAGCTTCGCGCTGTACGTGGCCTCGTCGACCGACAGGTCGCCGTTGCGGATCTCCATCGGGCTGTCGTCCGTGGTGATCTGCTGGCGGCCCATGGCCAGCCGCAGCCGGGCCTCCACCTCGGCGGGACCCGCGGTGTCCAGCAGCACGTCGTCGATCCCCCAGTCCGCGGTCACCGCGGCGAGTCCGCCCTCGGTGACGACCAGCATCAGCGGGCAGCCGGGCCCGGTCGAGCGCAGGAGCTGACACAGGCTGCGCACCTGCGGCAGATCGCGGCGGCCGTCGATCAGGATCACGTCGGCGCCCGGGGTGTCCACCAGGGCCGGGCCCTCGGCGGGCGCCACGCGGACGCTGTGCAGCAGCAGCCCGAGCGCGGGCAGCACTTCGGTGGAGGGCTGGAGGGCATTGGTCAGAAGCAGGAGAGAACTCACCGGCAGCTCCCGTCGGTCGTCCGGACGTTTCGTCGGTGTGCTCGTGGCTGTGCGCGGTTTCCGCACGCGGTGCGCTTGCTCATTTCCGAACCCTCCTCGGTCCCTGCGAGGACGTACCTCGTGCCGGAAAGCACGAAAGGACCCGGGGGCGACATTGCCCAGGTCCTCTTGCACGGAAGAATAGCCCACATGGACAGCCCTGCCGAGACCGATGACCAGCGTTTCCGTGTAGCACCGATCACTTCCGGCGACGGTAATGCCGCTGGGCGGAGAACGCTCCTGACGGCCGACGGCGTACGGATCGAGGCGGAACACCGGCCCGCGGACACGGAATCGGCGGTCGATACGGCGGACCGGACAGGTGATGTCCGGCGCGTCGAAACGACCCGTGAATCGGCCGCCGATTCGAGGGGTGAATCGGCGGCCGAAGTGCGCGAATCCATGGCCGAAGAGCGCGAATTGGCGATCGTCGTGGCCCATGGATTCACCGGTGCGCTGGAGCGGCCCGCGGTGCGCAGGGCGGCCCGTGTCCTCGGCGGTTCGGCCGGTGTCGTGACCTTCTCCTTCCGCGGCCACGGGCGGTCCGGCGGCCTGTCCACGGTCGGCGATCTCGAAGTGCTCGACCTCGACGCGGCCGTCTCCTGGGCCCGCCGCCTCGGCTACCGGCGGGTGGCCACCGTCGGCTTCTCCATGGGCGGCTCCGTGGTCCTGCGGCACGCGGCGGGACAGACGGTGCACGCGGCGGTGTGCTCGGCGGCGGGGCCCCATGACGTACGCGGCAACGACGCAGGCGGGGACGGCGTACGTGGCGACGTACGACGGAACGCGCGGGTGGACGGGCGGGGGGTCGTGCGCCCGGCGCGTGACGGGCGCACGACGGCGCATTCACCGGCGCGTGTGGACGCGGTCGTCTCCGTCAGCTCGCCCGCCCGCTGGTACTACCGCGGCACCGCGCCCATGCGCCGCGTGCACTGGGCGATCACGCGCCCGGCGGGCCGCCTGGTCTCGCGGCTCGGCCTGAAGACCCGCATCCGCGCGGCGGACTGGGACCCGGTGCCGCTCTCCCCGGTCGAGGCCGTCCCGCTGATCGCCCCGGACATCCCGCTGCTCATCGTGCACGGCGACCGGGACGGCTACTTCCCGCTGGACCACCCGCTCTCGCTGGCCGACGCGGCCGGGCGGGACCGGGCGGAGCTGTGGATCGAACCCGGTTTCGGCCACGCGGAGAACGCCGCGGACGACGCGCTGCTGCGCCGGATCGGCGACTGGCTGACGGGCCGCGTTCCCGCGAGGTGACGTGGACGGGCCATGATGGACGCCGCACCACACGTCAGACACGCACGGCGAGAGACACGCACGGCGAGAGACACGTACGGCGAGAGACACGTACGGCGAGCACAGGACAGAACGAAGGACGGAGCCGCGATGGCCGCACCCGACACGGCCGCGCGCCCGGCGGCGGGCACGATCCGCTACTGGGCCGCAGCCAAGGCCGCCGCGGGCACGGCGGAGGAGCCGTACCGCGCGGCGACCCTCGCCGACGCCCTGGCCGCCGCACGCGAACGGCACGCCCAGCGCCCGGAGTTCGCCCGCGTCCTGCTGCGCAGCTCCTACCTCGTCGACGGCAACCCCGTCGGCACCCGGGACCACACTTCGGTCAAACTGGCCGACGGCGGCACGGTGGAGGTCCTCCCACCGTTCGCGGGAGGATGACATGACCAACGAATGGCACGGCTTCCAGCCCGGCGACGAATCCGGCCGCCGGCCCGCGGACCCGGACACCGCCCAGGGCGACCACGACGGCCGCTCCCCGTCCGACCCGAACCACGCCAGGCACCGAGCCCCGGGTGACGCGAGTACCGGCGGTGGCTACGACCCCGGCTACGGCGGTCAGCTCCCCGGCACGTACCCGGCCGAGGGCCACGGCCCCGGTTCCTACGCGCCCGGCCCCCAGGCCCCCGGTTCCTACGGACCCGGTTCTTACGCACCCGAGGGACACGACTCCGGGTACGGCACCCACGGTGGCCCGTACGGCGGCCAGGCGTCCGAGGGCTACCCGGCCGCGGGGTACGGAGCGCCCGGGGACAACGGCGGGGCCGCGTATCCGGGCGGCGGCCACGGCGCGGGCCAGGACGCCGGGTACGGCGGAACCGGCGGCGGTTCGTACGGCGGCCAGGCACCCGGCGGGCCCGCGGGTCAGGGATACGCGGGTCAGGGATACGCGGGTCAGGGGTACGCGGCGCCCGGTGGCGCGTACGCCGGTGACGGTCAGGACGGCGGCGGCCGGCACGCCGGTCAGGGGGCCGGGGTCTATCCGGTCGGCGGCCACGACGAGGGGTATGGCGCGCGCGAGTACGGGGACCACCCGGACGGGGGCCGGACGTACGTGCCGGAGCCGCTGGCCGGGCCCATGCCGCCGTACTCGGAGCCGGGGGCGCCGTACGCGCCGCCGACGCCCGGGGACGCGTGGGGCGGGCACGCGGGAGGCGCGGACTGGGCCCAGGGGGCGGCGCACCCGCACCCGCAGGCGGGCGGGGTCGAGCAGACCGCCGTGCTGCCGGTGGTCGAGAGCCTGCCGCAGCAGACGCCGGGCAGACACGGCGACCAGGGCCAGGGCCAGGGCCAGGGCCAGGGCCAGGGCCAGGGCCAGTCCCAGGCCCAGGGGCAGCCGCAGGCACCGGTCAGGACCGGCTCACCGATCATCGCCCCCGGGCTGGAGCCCGCGGCGCTGACGGCGGCGCTCGGCCTGCTGATGGCGGGCGGCGCGGCGCTCGGCAAGCCGGGCCTCGCGGTGCTGCTGGTGGTGCTCCAGGCGGTGACGGCGGCCGGATGGTTCCGGCTCAACGGCATGTGGCCCGCCCGGCAGGGCATCGCGCTGGCGTTCCTGTCCGGCGTGACCGCCGACATCGGCCTGCTGATCGCCGGTGACGACCACGGCCCCGCGGTGCTGATCGGCACCCTCGGCGTATGGCTGCTCCTCGTGCTCGTCCTGCAACTGCGGCACCACGGCTCGGCCGACGAACGCATGTCCTCGCTGACGGCGACCTCCGCGTCCACGCTGCTCACGGTCGTCGCGGCGGGCTACCTCGCCACCGCGGCCTCCGACGCCGGGTCCGATCCGGTCGTGGTCGGCGCCGTCGCGGTGGCCCTGGCGGCCCTCGTCCGCGCCCTCCCGCTGCCGGGCGCGGCCTCCGTCGTCGTGGCGCTGCTGGCCGCCGCGGCCACCGGCTTCGCCACCGGACCGGCCACCGGGATGAGCGGCGGGGACGCCGTCCTGCTCGCCGCGGCCTGCGGTGTCTGCGCGCTGATCGGCCTGCGGGTCGCCAGCTACGACTTCCCGTCCCGCTTCGTGCACTTCACCGCGGGTGTGGCGCTGCCGCTGACCGCCGCGGCCCCGGCCGTCTACATCCTCGGCCGCGTCCTCACGGGCTGACGGCGACCACCGGCTCGATCCGCCCGCGCGGTGATCCGTCCGCGCGGGCGGTGATCCGTCTGCCCGGGCGGTGGTCCGTCCCCGTGGGCGGTGAATTGTTCGCACAGGCGGCGCACAGGTCACGTGCGCACCGTGTGAAGGGCGGATTGAGCCGCGGTAACGGTTGGCCGCGCGGGGAACCGTCGGGTCTGCCCCGCCGTCAGGGCTGAGGGGAGATCAGCGGGGAACGAGCGGGGAGCGACAGCACATGCGAGTGGCGCGGACAGTTCTGATCGTCCTGGTGATCCTCGGCGGCCTCTTCGTCGCGGCCGACCGGATCACGGTGTCGGTGGCGCAGAACAAGGCCGCCGACCGCGCCGCGCTCACCGAGGGCCTGACCACCAAGCCCAAGGTGTCCATCGAGGGCTTCCCGTTCCTCACCCAGGCCGCCGGCGGCAAGCTGGACGAGGTCAAGATCTCCGCGAAGGACATCGCGGCGGGCAACGGCGAGCAGACCCTGCGGATCGACTCCTTCCACGCCGACCTGCACGGCGTACGGCTCTCCGACAGCTACCGGCGGGCGGTCGCGGACACCGCCGACGGCATCGCCTTCCTCACCTACGAGGACCTGACGAAGGCCGCGCCCACCGGGATCACGGTCTCGTCGGCGGGCGACGCCAAGAGCAAGGACGGCGGCGCGCTGGTCAAGATCACCGGCGAGTTCATGGGCGCGAGGCTGAGCGTGCTCAGCGAGGTGACGGTGCGCGGCGCCGACGAGATCGGCCTCCAGGCGGCGGAGCTGCCGAAGGCGTTCACCGAGCTGGGCCTGGAGGACCAGGTGCGGCAGCAGATCGACTTCACCCGGCAGCTCACCCACCTGCCCTCCGGGATCGCGCTGACGTCCGTGACCAGCACGCCGGACGGGCTGTCGGTGGCGGCGGGCGGCAAGAACGTCGTTCTCGCCAACTGAGACGGCGGTGTCCGTACCGCAGTCCTCCGCAGGTGGGCGGGGTGACCGTATCGCCCGATCGGGTGGTTCGGAACGGTCCGGCATGGGGTATTAAGCCGCTCGTACGCCGTCGGCAGGCCGCCGGACGGGCCGAGACACGGGTTGCGTGACATGGTGATTCCGCCATGCGGACAATCTTGTCTCGGTATATGACACGACGGTGACACCTACGGGTTGATATCCCTACGATCGGGACCATGAAGCGACAGGCGGATCTCACGAAGCGGCGGGCAGTCGACCTGTGCCGCGTCGCCGCCATGCTCTGTCGCATGCCCTAGGGGTGGCGGTTCCTCCGTGCCGATGCCGGCCGTAACGGCCCCCGGCGCAGCCTGCCTCCCCTGCCTGCCAGGCGAATCCCCGCGCATCACGCGCATCGCGTATCCCTCGCAAGCCCCGCGCGCCCGTCGCGCACCGCACATCCGTACTGCCCCGGAGGAGAAACAAGATGAGCCGCAGTGACGTCCTGGTGGACGCCGACTGGGTCGAGGCCCACATCGACGACCCCAAGGTGGTCATTGTCGAGGTCGACGAGGACACCTCGGCCTACGACAAGAACCACATCAAGAACGCCGTCCGCATCGACTGGAAGACCGACCTCCAGGACCCGGTCCGCCGCGACTTCGTGGACCAGGCCGGCTTCGAGGCGCTGCTGTCCGCCAAGGGCATCGCCAACGACGACACCGTGGTGCTCTACGGCGGCAACAACAACTGGTTCGCCTCCTACGCCTACTGGTACTTCAAGCTGTACGGCCACGACTCCGTGAAGCTGCTCGACGGCGGCCGCAAGAAGTGGGAGCTGGACTCCCGCGACCTGGCCGTTGACGTGCCCGAGCGCCCCGCGACCACGTACAAGGCCAAGGAGCAGGACACCTCGATCCGCGCCTACCGCGACGACGTCGTGGCCGCGATCGGTTCGCTGAACCTGGTCGACGTCCGCTCGCCCGACGAGTTCTCCGGCAAGCTGCTCGCCCCGGCGCACCTCCCGCAGGAGCAGTCGCAGCGCCCCGGCCACGTGCCGAGCGCCCGCAACATCCCGTGGTCGAAGAACGCCAACGACGACGGCACCTTCAAGTCGGACGACGAGCTGACGGCGCTGTACGCCGAGGAGCAGGTCGATCTGGCCAAGGACACCATCGCGTACTGCCGCATCGGCGAGCGCTCCGCGCTCACCTGGTTCGTGCTGCACGAGCTGCTCGGCCAGGCCAACGTCAAGAACTACGACGGCTCGTGGACCGAATACGGCTCGCTGGTCGGCGTTCCGATCGAGCTCGGCTCCAACTGACCCCGGAGGACTGAACGTTATGTGTGGAGCCAAGGCCGGTGGGCCCGATCTGGCAGGAGTTGACGTGGCGAAAGAGACGATCATCCAGGGGTCGGTGACCCGCGACGGCGAGCCGGTCACCGGTTACGTCCGGCTGCTCGACGGCGGCGGCGAGTTCACCGCCGAGGTGCCGGTCTCCGCGACCGGGCAGTTCCGTTTCTTCGCGGCCCCCGGTACCTGGACGCTCCGCGCCCTCGTCCCCGGCGCCACCGTCGACCGCACCGTCGTCGCCCAGCAGGGCGCCCCGTCCGAGGTCGCCATCGCGGTCTGACCCCGCCGTGAAGGGCCGCACCCCGCGCAAGGGGGCGCGGCCCTTCGCTGTTCCCGCCCAAAGCCGCCGCTCTGCTGTGCCGGACTCCGTCCGGCGGGGGTGCGCGGCGGGTGCTGATCCGGCGTGGCGGACGTACCGTTGAAGGGTGAACGCGCGTCGCCGTCACTGGTATTTCGCCATGATGGGCACCTGCGTGGTGCTGTTCGTCATGGCGTGGTCGGTTGTCCGCATCTGGTCGGTGCCGGCGGCCATCGCGATGTGCCTGGTGGCGATGGTGATCCCGCCGGTCGCGGCGATCGTGGCGAACCGGAAGGGCCCTGAGGACCGGTGGTGGGACGAGGAGCCGCTGCGGCCCGAGGAGCGCAAGCCGACCGGGAAAGAGCGCGATGACCCGCCCCCGCCGGGCGCGACCTCGATGGAGGAGCACCGGAGGATGACCCCGGCGCGGTCCGAGCGCCAGAGCTACGGTTCGTCCGGCGACCCGGAGTCCGACCGGTGGTGGGACGAGCTGGACCGCGGCGGTCCGCCGTAGCGCCCGCGCCTTCAGTAGACCAGCGCCTGCACGCCGTCCGGCATGATCTCGCTGACGAAGAGCTGCGCGCCCGCGATCCGTACGCCCGCGATGACGTCCTGTTCCTTGATGTCACGGCGGGCCGCGCACTGCGAGCACAAGGTGACCTGCCCGGCGGCGAGCACCGCGTCGATCAGATCCGGCAGCGGCGCCGCGTGCGGCAGCTCGAACTCCGCCGCGCGGCCGGGCAGCGCGAACCACGCGGACTCACCGGTCAGCCAGAGCGAGACCTCCACTCCGCTGGCCACCGCGACCGCCGCCACCGTGAACGCCTGCGAGCACCGCTCGGGCGCGTCGGCGCCCGCCGTCACCTTGATCACGAGCTTCTTCGCCATCCGGCCAGCGTAGGCGCAGCCGTCCCGGAGCCGCACCGCACCCGTACCGGTGGCACCTCTGCCCTCCGGTTGTGTCGTACGTCACGCAGGCGTCGGCAAATTTCGTTGTGAAGCCGCTGTGTCGTCTCGACATAATGCGAGTCCGCGTGCATCGCACGCGTGTACGCCCGGGGGGGCTTCTGTGGAACTGAACGACGGTGGCGTACGCCGCCGCGGCCGTGGCGCGCTGTTCGGCGCCGTGGCCGGACTGGTCGCCGTGGCTGCCGTGACAGCGGGGGCGGTCGTCGCCCTCGGCTCCTCCTCCGGCCACGCCGACGCGTCCGTCGCGCCGCCCGCCAGGCCCTCCGCCGCGGCAGCGGCCCCGACGACCGGCGCGGCCACGCCCTCTACGGCACCCCCTACGGCCGCCGCGCGCGTCCCGGGCCGGGTCTCGCACGGCGTCCACACCGGTGACCTGCGCTTCTTCCTGCTCCCCGCGCCCTCGGACGCCGACGTCTACGGCGACCCGGACGGTTCGCCGTACACCGCCGACGACATCGCGGGCAGCGCCTCCGACCCGTCCGACGCCCGAGCGGCCCTGAAGACGTACGGCTTCCGGGCCGGCGCCTACCGCACCTACCTCACAGGGGACGGGGCCTTCGAGGTCAGCGCCCGGCTGATCCGCTTCGGCAGCGCGGAACAGACCGCCGCGTACGACGCGCAGCACTCGTACCAGGGTGCCCGGATTCCGCTGACCACCGCCTATCCGGCCCGCGCCTACAACCTCCAGTCCTCCTCGGCCGAGAGCACCAGCGCCGTGGTCGCCGTCGCCCACCAGGGCGACGTCCACATCACGATCACCCTGACCGGCGGCAAGGCACCGTCCGCCGCGCTGGTCCAGCGCCTGCTCGACGCCCAGTTCCAGCGGCTGAAGACCGGTCACTGACCTCGGGTCCGGCCGCGCGACCTTCTCCTTCCGAACCATCTCGTGGAGATCCCCTTGTCCCTGTCCGAAGACACCCCTGCCCAGGAGCGGGGCCCCGAGCCGGAGCCCGAGGCGCCGCCCGCGCCGGACTTCCCGCCCCTGCCGCCCGCGCCGGGCCTCCCGCCCACGCCGCCGCACCCGCCGCACCCGCCGCGCCCGCGCGGGCGCACGACGCTGTTGATCGCCGCCGCGCTGGTGCTCGGCGTGCTGGCCGGGGGCGGCGTGGGCTACAAGATCCAGCACGACCGTGAGCCGACGCCGCTGCCCCCGCTGACCGGCCCCGCGCTGGCGCAGCCGAAGGGGACGGGCCCGGACGTCCCGGCCCTCCCCGTCGCCCAGGACCGGAACGCGGTCTACGACGGCGACCTGCTGAAACTGCTCGTGCCGACACCGAAGACGAAGGGCACGAAGGAGCTGGAACGCGGCTGGCAGTCGCTGGTCGAATACGCCGACGGCTACGGCCGCCCCGACATCGCCTTCACCCGGCTGGCCCAGAACGACTTCCGCCGGGTGGCGGGCGCCGGCTGGACGGACGCCCGCCACGACTTCTCCCATGTGGAAGTCGTGCAGTTCCGTGACGAGGCGACCCTGTACACCGGCAGGCACCTCACCGAGCAGGTGGGAGCCGCGGGCACCAACCCGCACTTCGCCCACAACGCGCCCGTGCCCGGCACCGCCGACGGCCAGGCGTGGGGCTCGGGAATGCCGTACGAGAGCGACGGCTATCTGCCCCAGTACCGGGGCATCGGATTCGCCCGCGTCGGCAACCTCTTCGTCGAGGTCGTCCTGGACTCGGAGCACCCGGTCAAGGTCAAGGCCGTCCTGTCCCTCATCAAGCGGCAACTGGAGCGGCTGTGACCGACGAGCCCGAGAACGTACCGCCGTCCCTCCCCGCCGCCCCCTTCGGGCCCCCGGCGGTACCCCTGCCCGCTCCGGCACCCGTGCCCGCTCCCGTACGGTCGCGGCGCGGGCCCGCGCTGATCGCCGTCGGCGCGCTGGTGGCCGTCGCGGCGGGCGGGGGGATCGGCTACGCGGTGCTGAAGCAGCGCGACGACGGCACGTCGGCCAAGCCCGCCGTGGCCACGCCCTGGACGCCGCCCGCGCCGACCGCCACCGAGGACTTCGGCGCGAAGTCCGGCGGCAGCCACTACGGCAGCCTGAGCGAGCTGCTGCTGCCGATGCCCGCCGGTTACGGGCCGGGGCCGGACGTCGAGGGCTTCGGCAACGACGTGGAACTGAACGCGGCGAAGGCCGCCGACCTGGTCAAGGGCGACCTCGGCGGGCTGACGAAGAAGCAGCGCGCGAAGACGGAGAAGGCTCTCGCGCAGCTGCACATCGAGGGCGCGGGCATGCGGACGTACCGGTCGATCGAGAATCTGATCGTCGAGATCGAGATCGTCCAGATGAAGAACAAGTCGGCGGCGCACGCCCAGACCGACTACTTCACCGAGTTCACCAAGGCGCTGGGCGTCTTCCGCAACGGGCCCACGATCGACGGCCACCCCGGCGCGACGTGCGTGCTGCCGCCGACCGAGCCCGGCGAAAAACTCGACGAGATGCTCTGCCAGGCCACCGAGGGCGACCTCATGGTCACGGTCACCGCCTCCGGTGTCGTCCCGCTCCAGAAGAACGAGGCCGCCAAACTCCTCGCCCAGCAACTCGACCGCATCAAGGACCCGGGAGAGGCCGTCTGATGCCCGACAATTCGCCTGCGGCTGAGCCCGCCACCCCCCTCGCGCCGCAGCCGCCGTCTCAGCCGGAGCGGCTTTCCGAGTCCCGGCCGGAGTCCCAGGGGCCCGGCGGCGCGCCGGCCGTCGAGCCGCACCTCCTTCCCGTGGCCCGCCGCCCGAGGCGGCGGCTGCTGGCGCTGGCGCGGTGGACGGCCGCCGTTCTGGTCTTCGCGGCGTTCGGCGGGGCGACGGCGTACGCGGTGACGCAGCCGGAGCGGACGAAGGTGCCGGGGCTCAAGACGCCGGACGACGGACGGTGGACGTTTCCGCCGCTGGCGCTGCCGAAGCTGCCCGCGGGCAAGCCGGGCGCGCTGGACACGGGCGTCAACCCCTCGGGCCGCCACTACGCCGACCTCAGGTCACTGCTGCTGCCGCTGCCCGAAGGCGCCGTCGAGGACACCATGCTGCCCGGCGTCAAGGGCTGGGTGCCCGCCGAGGACTACGTCGGGCGGTTCGACGTCGGCGACCGCGCCGCCGCCGGGACCACGCTCACGGCACAGGGCCTGCGGCACATCGCGGGCCGCGCCTGGTCCATGCCGGACGGCACCCGTACGCAGATCTACCTCGTGCAGTTCATCAGCACCGCCTACGCCGGTGACTACGCCACCAGCGCCGAGTACACGACGCTGACCGGCGTCGACAGCAAGGAGGGCGACAACTCCGTGGAGTCGGACTCCCTGCCCGTCCCCGTCACCGTCTCCGCGTACGCCCAGACCCCGCCGTACGACGACACGGCGACGCGGTACGCCTTCGTCCACGCCGGGGACACGCTGGCGCTGGTCGTGCAGTCGACCGGCCGGCAGGCGGGCGTCAAGCGGGGCACACCCGCGGTGCCGTTCCGCCAGACCGTACGGCTTCAGGCGCAGCTGCTCGGCTGAGTGCCTGAAGCCGCGGGCGGCGGGGCGGCGGGGCGGGGCGCTGGGGCGCACGTCACGCGGCCTGGCCGCGCCTTCGGACGGGCGGCGCACTAGACTCGTGCGCGGCCCGTCCGCATGATCCGTCCGAGGAGCACGTCCCGTGCAAATTGAGTATGTCTACGACGCCCTGCTCGTGCTCGTCTGCCTGGGCGTCGCGCTCTTCGCGTTCTACGCGGTGAAGAAGCTCTACCAGGGCCAGCGCTGACATGATCGAGATCCCGTCCGACCTGCACCCCGACCTCGTACCGCTGGTGTTCCTGCTCGGCCGGTGGGAGGGCGCGGGCGTCCACGACTTCCCGGGCTCCGAGAAGTGCAACTTCGGGCAGGAGGTCGTCTTCACGCACGACGGCCGCCCGTTCCTGGAGTACACCTCGCACTCGTGGGTGCTGGACGAGGCGGGCAAGAAGGTCAGGCCGCTGGAGAGCGAGAGCGGCTTCTGGCGGATCGACAAGGACCGCAAGGTCGACGTCACCACCACGCGTGACGAGGGCGTCGTGGAGATCTGGACCGGCGAGCTGGCCGACGGCAAGCCGCAGATCGACCTGGTCACGGACGCCGTGGCACGGCTCGCGGGCGCGCCCGACTACAGCGGCGGCAAGCGGCTGTACGGGTACGTGAACAGCGACCTGATGTGGGTCGGCGAGAAGGCCACCCCCGCGGTGCCGCTGCGCGCGTACATGTCGGCGCACCTGAAGAAGGTCGTGGACCCGCGGGAGTGGGCCGCCGACCTGAAGGACCTGCCGGACGACGGCATCGCCTTCTTCAAGTAGGCCGGGCTCCACGGAGGCGGAGCCGGCCGTACGCCCCGGCATCGCGCGTACGCCCGGGTCCGCGCCCCGCGTACGCCGGGGAAGCCAGGGCGCCTTTCCGGGACGGTCGGCTTTCCGGGACGGTCCTACACTGGCCGTGTGGTGACCATCGACTGGAAGACCGATCTGCGGCAGCGCGGCTACCGGCTCACGCCCCAGCGCCAGCTCGTGCTGGAGGCCGTGGACGTACTGGAGCACGCGACGCCCGACGACATCCTGTGCGAGGTCCGCAAGACCGCCTCGGGGATCAACATCTCCACCGTCTACCGGACCCTTGAGCTGCTGGAAGAGCTGGACCTGGTCAGCCACGCCCACCTCGGCCACGGCGCCCCCACGTACCACCTCGCCGACCGGCACGACCACATGCACCTGGTCTGCCGCGACTGCGACTCCGTCACGGAGGTGCCGGTCGCGCTGGCCGAGCCGCTGAAGGACGGGCTGCGCGCGGAGCTGGGCTTCGAGACGGACATGAAGCACTTCGCCATATTCGGCCGCTGCCGGGACTGCGCGGACAGGCGTTCGGACGCGGAGTCGTAGCACCGGCGCGGAGTCGTAGTCTTGACGGCATGACTGACGGCGTGAACATGACGGACGGCGCGACCACCGGCGTGAAGAAGAGTCCTTTGCTGTCGCTGCCCGGCGCTGTCCTCGCCGAGGGCCCCGACGAGGGAGTGGCCGCGCACTACGGCGACCTCTTCCGCGAGCAGCGCGCCCTCGCGGACGGCACCGGCTTCGTGGACCAGTCGCACCGCGGTGTGGTGACGGTGTCCGGCGACGACCGGCTGTCCTGGCTGCACCTGCTGCTCACCCAGCACGTCGAGAAACTTCCCCCCCGGCAGGCGACCGAGGCGCTGGTCCTGTCGGCGAACGGCCACATCGAGCACGCCCTCTACCTGGTGGACGACGGCACCACGACCTGGATGCACGTCGAGCCCGGCACGCAGGGCGCGCTGCTCGCCTACCTGGAGAGCATGAAGTTCTTCTACCGCGTCGAGACCGCGGACGCCACGGACGCTTACGCGGTGGTGTACCTGCCCGCCGGTTCGATCACGGCGGTGCCGTCGGAGTGGGCCGTGCGGGAGACCGCGTACGGCCGGGACGTCTTCGTGCCGCGCGCCGAGCTGGAGTCCTTCGCCGCGAAGGCCGCGCCGCCGATCGGCGCGCTGGCCCTGGAGGCGCTGCGTATCGAGGCGCACCGGCCGCGGCTGGGCCTGGAGACCGATCATCGTACGATCCCGCACGAGCTGGGCTGGCTGGAGACCGCGGTGCACCTCCAGAAGGGCTGCTACCGCGGACAGGAGACGGTCGCCCGCGTCCAGAACCTCGGCCGCCCGCCGCGCCGTCTGGTCTTCCTGCACCTGGACGGCAGCGAGGTGCGGCTGCCGGGCCACGGCGCCCCGGTCCGGCTCGCCTCGGACGGCGAGGACGGCCGCGCGATCGGCTTCGTCACGTCCTCGGCCCGGCACTGGGAGCTGGGGCCGATCGCACTGGCCCTGGTGAAGCGGAACACGCCGGAGGACGCGGTGCTGATGGCGGAGCAGACGGCGGCGTCGCAGGAGACGGTCGTGGCGCCGTAGGTCCGTTGGCGCGTGTGGCAATTCGGGGCGCGGGTGCCGCCTCACATGTCGATGACCACTGTGAACGGGCCGTCGTTCGTCAGCGAGACCTTCATCTCCGCGCCGAACCGGCCCGTCTCGACGGTCGCGCCGAGCGCCCTGAGCTGGGCGACGACCTCGTCGACCAGAGGCTCGGCGAGGTCGCCGGGCGCCGCGGCGTTCCAGGTGGGGCGGCGACCCTTCCGGGCGTCACCGTAAAGCGTGAACTGGCTGATGACGAGCAGCGGGCCGCCGATGTCGGAACAGGACCGCTCGTCGGGCAGGATCCGCAGCGTCCACAACTTGCGGGCCAGCGCCGCGGCCTTCTCCTTCGTGTCGTCGTGCGTCACGCCGACCAGGACGCACAGGCCGGGCCCCGTAATGGCACCGACGCTCTCCCCGTCGACCACGACTTCCGCTTCGCTCACCCGCTGGGCCACCGCTCGCATGCGCCCATTGTGGCCTGCCGCGCCCGCACGCCACCCACACGGGTGAGGGGGAGCGCGGGGAGGGGAACGTACGCCCGGTCGGCGGCTTCGCACAACAGTTGCGACGGCCGTTCGGGTGCAGAGTCGCTGCGGGGTGACAGGGGCAGGTGGCAGCATCGGAAGGGTGGCGGCGCAGGCGCCGCCACGGAGGGGACAACAGGCATGACCACTTCCGGCGCTGGAGAGACTTCCGGCACTGCCGTACCGACGGCGCCCACCACGAAGGGCCACCGCATGCTGAAGGCCGACGGATCTGGTCCGCTGGGTTCACGGGGTCCGCTGCGCACGCCCGCGCCGCGCAACCCGCTCGCCGACCTGCCCGCGCCCGACCTCGGCGCGCTCGACCTGGGCGCGCTGCGCGCCCTGCGCAGGGACGCGCAGCAGGAGGAGGCCGACCTGTCGTATCTGCGGCGGATGCTGCACGGCAGGATCGACATCCTCCAGGCCGAGCAGGCCAGGCGCAGCGGGCGGGACGCGCGCGGTACGGCCGCGGGGCAGGGCCCCGACGCGCCGAGTACGTCGCCCGTGCTCGACCGGCTCTCGGAGATCCTGACCGACGGGCCTTCGCGGGTCCGTTCCTCCGCCCGCCACGTCACGCTCGGCACCCCGCTGACCGAGCGGGTGCGGCAGCTCGCCGAGGACATGCTCGCCGAGGTGGAGCTGTCCGACCTCGACGCCCGCACCGACCCGGAGCTGGACGCGGCGATGGGCCGCCTGGTCCGCAACGAGCAGCAGGTCTCACGCCGCCGCCAGGCCCTCCAGCAGACGGTGGACGGGTGCAGCGCGGAGATCACCCGGCGGTACCGGGAGGGCGAGGCGAAGGTGGACGACCTGCTGTCGGACGGGTGAGGGCGGTGCCGTCGGACGCGGTGGGGCGGCCCGGCGCGGTTCGGCGCGGGGTGAGGGCGGTTCGGCGCGGGGTGACGGCGGGTCGGCGCGCCCGGCGGCTCCCCGGCCGAAATTCGGGTGCGGACGGCCGGGGGCGTCCGTAGCGTGCGCGTATGACCTCGAGCCCTGAGATCCGCACGCTGGCCGAATCCGACGTCGCCGACTGGGTGCGGGCCAAGCTCGCCGGCTTCCATCTCGCGCCCTCGGTGAGCGCGGCGGAGGTCGAGGCCCGTAGGGCCGCGTTCGACCTGAGCCGGACGCAGGGCGCTTTCGACCAGGGCCGCTGTGTGGCGACCTTCCGCAGCATGCCGCGTCAGCTCACCGTGCCCGGCGGCGCGGCCGTCGCGGCCTCCGCCGTCACGAACGTGTCCGTGACCGGCACGCACCGCCGCCGCGGCCTGGCCAGCCGGATGATGGCGGCCGACCTGGCCGCCGCCAAGGAGCGCGGCGAGCCGGTGTCGATCCTGGTCGCGGCCGAATATCCGATCTACGGACGGTACGGCTTCGGCGCGGCGACCTGGGTGACGGACTGGGAGATCGACGTGCCGCGCGCGGGCCTCGACCGGCGCTGGGCGGGTCCGACCGACGGCGGCCGGGTGGACCTCGTGACCGTCGAGGACGTACGCAAGGTCGGCCCCGCGCTGCACGAGCGGGTCCGCGCGGTGACGCCCGGCGCGATCAACCGCACCCCCTACTGGTGGGAAGTCAACACCGGACAGCGGCCGTTGGACTCCCAGCCGTGGACCGAGCCCTTCTTCGTGGTCTACCGCGACGCCGACGGCCGGGTCGACGGCCTGGCCGCGTACGCCGCCAAGGAAGAGCACTGGCCGGGCAAGTTCCCCAAGGTCGAGCTGAGCGTGCACGGGCTGATCGCCGCCTCCCCGGCCGCCGAGACCGCGCTGTGGCGCTTCCTGCTCGCGCTGGACTGGGTGACGCTGCTGAAGTCCGGCCACCGCGCGCCCGACGACCTCCTGCCGCTGCTCCTCGGCGACCCGCGCGCCGCCCGCACCGAGACCTACGCCGACTTCATGTGGCTGCGGATGCTCGACGTGCCCGCCGCCCTGTCCGCCCGCACCTACGCGGGCGGCCCCGCCGCCCTCGTCCTCGACGTCCACGACCCCGCGGGCCTGGCCGGCGGCCGTTTCCTCCTGGAGACCTCGCCCTCGGGCGCCGCCTCCTGCACCCCCACCTCGGCCTCCGCCGACCTCTCCCTGTCCGTCGCCGACCTCGGCTGCCTCTACCTCGGCGACGAGTCCCCGGTCCGCCTCGCCGCCCTCGGCCGTGTCTCCGAACACCGAACGGGTGCGGCCAGGACAGCCGACGCCCTGTTCCGCACCCCACGCCGGCCCTGGTGCCCCGACGTCTTCTGATCCCCGCGCTTACCCGCTTACCCGCTTACCCGGTTGCCCGCTTTTCCGCGGCCCGTCACTGCGCCAGCAGCAGCGCTATCGCGGTGATCCCTATGCAGGTGAACGTGGTGTTCCGCATCTTGTGACCGAGTCCCACCAGCCCGACGGCGATGGCCCCTGCCGCGCCGTACCGCCACTGGATGATCTCTTCGAAGGCATATGCGCACAAACTGAGAGCGAGCATGACCGATCCCTCCTTCGCGACTCCGCGCTTTTGCAGAAGGCGGGTGGCTGCGATGTCCCGCACGCCATCGGACGGGAAGTTGGCGACCCCCGATGAGGCTGGATCATTCAACTTCCCTACCCGAATGAGAAGTTGAGAGAGGCTGCCTCTATCAAGGGTGTGCCCAGTTGGCCGAGATCGATAAACTCGGGTCAGGTAAGCACCGTTGTCCCGCCGGAAGTTGTAACGTCGTCTTGTGGACGAGGAAGACGCCGGAACCAACGGTTCCCGACCCCCATATCGCTACATCGCGGACGTACTCCGCGGTGAGATCGTCGACGGTCGCTACCCGGTCGGCGGACGCATACCTTCTCAGGCGGAGTTGGAAGAGCGCTTCAACGTCTCCCGTCCCACGATCCAGCGTGCGCTGGGCGTACTCCGCGACGACGGCTACATCGACAATCAGCGCGGACGCCCGTCCGAGGTGCTGCGCTGGGAGGAAGACCGCCCGGATTCGCAGACTCGGCTCCAGGAGCCGGGACGTGCTTCCAAGGCCCTCCGGCCGCACATCGACGAGGCGTTCACGCACCAGCACGTCACCATCGACGCCTACTCGCTGACCACGGAAACCCTCAGCCGCGCGCTGGTCGTACCTCTGACGCGGGTTCAGGACGGCGACCTCAAGCCCGAGTCGATCCGCCTCCGCCTCATGATGCCCAGCCTGTCCGCGCAGTTGGCGATTCCCCGGCTGGTCGCCGACGCCTCCGACGAGCGCCCGCTGTGGCGGCTACGACAACTCGTCCGCGCCCATGTCCTCACGGTGCGCGCCGCTTTCGCGGCCCTGGCCGAATTCCAGCCCGACGTCGAGCAGTCGGTCGAGGTGCGGACCGTACCGATCACCCCGATGCACAAGCTCTACCTCATCAACGGGCGGACCGCGCTGTTCGGCCACTATCAAGTGATCGACCGCGAGGTCGAGTTCGGCCAGCGGGGCAAGGGCAACATCTACGACGTCCTCGGCATCACCGCGACGCTCTTCTCGTTCGGCCTGAACACCGACAAGCCCAAGGAGCGGGACTCGCAGTTCGTCACCGAGTCCCAGGAGTGGTTTGACTCACTCTGGTCAACGATCGCCGAGCCGCTGACACTCCTTGAGTGACTCCTACGTACTTCGAATCACCTGAGAGCAGCCCGTTCGCCCTGCTCGACGCGGCAGAATGCCTGTTGCTCGACTTCGACGGACCGGTCTGCGAACTGTTCGCGAGGCATTCGGCCAGCCTGATAGCGGAAGAGATGCGCCGGTACCTCGACCGGCACGGGATACGTCCCCCGAATCCGGCGACGGCGCGCAGCAAGGACCCGCACGCCATGCTCGGCGAGCCCTGGCCGCCCGGAGTGGCCGCCGAGCTCGAGCGGATACTCGCGCACGGCGAGGAGTCGGCCGTACCGTCCGCGCACGAGACAGAGGGCGCCGACGAATTCGTTCGGGCCGTGGCGCTCAGTGGCCGACTGCTCGCCATCACCACCAACAACTCGCCCCAGGCCGTCGAGACGTATCTGAAGAGCCATTCGCTGGAGAGCGTCTTCGGGTCGCGGATCTACGGCCGTGACCAGTACGACCCGGCCAGGATGAAGCCGGACCCCGACTGCCTGCTGCGGGCCATGACGGCGCTGAAGGTACGGCCGGAGCAGTGCCTGATGATCGGTGACTCGCCGCGGGACGCGGAGGCGGCGCGGGCGGCGCGGGTACGTTTCCTCGGTTACGCGCGGTCCAGGAGCCGGGTGGCGCGGCTCCAGGAGATCGAGCCCCATCCGGTGGTCGTCGGGATGCGTGACCTCGTCGTCGCCGCGAGCGCGTTGAGTCGTCGCCCGAACGGGTGAGGCGTCGCGGTCCGTAACCGGGTCTTAACGGCTCTCCGATGGCGGGGGCTGCCGTTACCCACTAATGTTCGTGCCAAACACTGGCCGCCCTTCGGCGGTCTCGTGAGTGCGCGAGCGCGTGGGAGCGATGCTTTGGGCGTCCTGACGACCGGCCGGGAGCAGAGCCTTGCTGCCGCTTGGGACACGGTCCGGCAGGATGCCACGCGCTTCGGTGAGCGGCTGACAGGTCATCACAACAGCAACTACGTCATCGATCTGGCGCCCGGCATGGCGGAGCGTCTGCGCTTCGAGGCGCACACCCCGGTCAAGGTGCGGGTGCCGCTGGACGGTTCGCTGAAGGTCGTGGAGCGGGTCTGGCCCGACGAGGGCGAGATCCTGAACGCCTTGCAGCGCACGGCGGTTGTGGAGAACACCCCCCGGCACTACGTGGGACTCGGCGGATTCTCCGTCCACGAGTACGTGCCAGGGCAGGCGCTGGCGGAGGTCTGCGCGCCGGGCAAGCCGGTGGATCCCTTCGTCGTGGACGCCATCGTCGGTCAGATGGCGGGGTTCACCCGGGTGTCGGCGGCCGATCTGCCCCCGCTGCCCGCCGGTTGGGCCGCGGACGGCGACTCCAACGCCTTCCTCAGAGCCCGCGCGGACTTCGCCGAGCACGATGTGCGCGCCGCCAACTGGGCCGACTTCGCACCGCTCTTCGCCGCGCTGGAAGTCCCGGCGAACGCGTTGCGCTGGTTCCGCGACCGGATGCCGCCGCTGCGCCGGCGGCCCTTCGCGCTGCTCCACGGCGATCTGCACCGGCACAATCTCATCGTCCGCGCCGACGGCGGCCTCACCGTCGTGGACTGGGAACTCGCCATGTGGGGCGACCCGTTGCACGACCTGGCCATCCACTTGGTGCGGATGCGGTACCCGGCCGACCAGCGGCCCGAGGTCATCGAGCGCTGGCGGCGTGCGGTGCTCCGCGTACACCCGGAGGCCGCCGCCGGGCTCGAACGGGACCTGCCGGTGTACACCGCCTACGAACGGGCCCAGTCGCTGTTCGCCGACACCATGCGCGTGGCGCTCGCGCTCGACGCGCATCCGGGTCCTGGCATGGTCGGGGCCGGGGTGAGCCGGGTGCGGGCGGCGCTGCACCTGGCCGCGGTGCCGCTGCGGCTGCGCCGGGTGGCCACGCGTACGGAGGTCGAGCGGGCGCTGGTGGACTGGGTGCGCAAGCGGCAGCGCGACGGCGTGCGCGTCCCGCCGCTGCGCGGTGACATCGCCGAGGCCGCGTAGGCCGCGTATGCCCGCAGGCCCCGTGAGCCGCGCATTCCCTTAGGCCGTGTGCGCCGCTGGCGTCGCTGAGGCCGCGTCAGCGGTTCCGCGGCTCCCGCGCCGAAGGGTTCTGGAGGCCCAGGGTCATCCAGTTGTCGGGGTCGGTGAGGGGGGTGAAGCCGACTTTGGCGTAGACGGCGTGGGCGTCGGCGGTGGCGAGGACGACGCGGCGCAGGCCGTAGGGGGTGAGGTGGTCGCGGATGGCGGTGACGAGGGTGGTGCCGAGGCCCTGGCCGCGGGTGGCGGGGTCGACGTAGACGTCGCAGAGGTAGGCGAAGGTCGCGAGGTCGGTGACGACGCGGGCGTAGGCGTGCTGGGCGCCGGTGGCGGGGTGGTAGGCGCCGAAGTTGAGGGAGCCGTCGATGGCCGCCTGCTGGGTGGCGAGGGTGCGGCCCAGGGCCCAGTAGGCGTCGGTGGAGAGCCAGTCGTGGATACGGGGGACGTCGAGGCGGGCCGGGTCCGCGGAGATCTCGTACATGCGCGGGAGAGTAGCGCTGCTTAACGGTTCCGTGCACGACAATTAACTGGACCTTCGCCATGGGCTCGGGTCAGACTCGCGGACATGATCCTCGTACCGCTGGTCACGCCGTTCGACACACAGGGCCGGGTCGCCGTGGGCGCCCTCGAAGGGCTCGCGCACGAGGTGCTGCGGGACGGCGCGGCCGGGCTCGTGGCGCTCGGCACGACCGCGGAGGCCGCCGCCCTCGACCCCGGCGAACGCGCCGAGGTGACGGCGGTCGTCGGCCGGGTCTGCCGCGAGCACGGCGCGCGCTTCGTGCTCGGCGCGGCCGGCGGCGCCACGGCGGCGGCCGTACGGGAGCTGGGGGCGCTCGCCGGGGCGCCGGTGGTGCCTGACGCCGTACTGGCCACGGTGCCGTCCTTCTCCCGGCCGGGCGAGGCCGGGGTCCTCGCCCACTTCGCGGCGCTGGCCGCGGCCGGTCCCGTACCGCTGATCGTCTACCACGTGCCGTACCGCACCGGGCAGCCGCTGACCGCCCGCACCCTGCGCGAGCTGGCCGCGCTGCCGGGCGTGGCCGGTGTGAAGTACGCCACCGGCGGCATCGACGCCGAGACCGTCGACCTGCTCGGCGATCACCCGGACGGCTTCGAGATCCTCGCGGGCGACGACGTCTTCGCGCCCGCCCTGTTCGCCCTCGGCGCCCCCGGCGGCATCCTCGCCTCCGCGCACCTGGCCACCGCCCGCTGGGCCGGGCTGGCGGAGGCCGCGGCCACGGGGGACGCCAAGGGGGACACGGCCCTCGGCCACCGCCTCGCCGCCCTGGCCGCCGCCCTCTTCCGCGCGCCGAACCCGACCGTCATCAAGGCCGTGCTGCACGCGGAGGGCCGCATACCGACCCCCGACGTACGGCTGCCGCTGCTGCCCCCGCCGCCCGCCGTCGTGGACGACGCCCTGACCAGGCTGCGTCTCGTCCCCTGAAATGCCCCGCCGCCCCGCTCCCGCCTCGGGGGATACTCGACCGGGCGGGCACGCAGCCGTACGGAACGGCACGCAGCCGTACGGAACGGCACACATCGATCGGAGAGAGCCGGATGAGGATCGGAATCGTCGGAGCGACCGGACAGGTCGGCTCGGTCATGCGCAAGGTGCTGGCCGAGCGCGCGTTCCCGGTGACGGAGCTGCGGCTGTTCGCCTCCGCCCGGTCCGCCGGGAGCACCCTGCCGTGGGCCGACGGCGAGATCACCGTCGAGGACGCGTCCACCGCCGACTACAGCGGCCTGGACATCGTGCTGTTCTCCGCGGGCGGCGCCACCTCCCGCGCCCTCGCCGAGAAGGTCGCCGCCCAGGGCGCGGTCGTCATCGACAACTCCTCCGCCTGGCGGCGCGACCCCGACGTCCCCCTGGTCGTCTCCGAGGTCAACCCGCACGCCATCGCCCACCGCCCCAAGGGCATCATCGCCAACCCGAACTGCACCACCATGGCCGCGATGCCGGTGCTGCGCCCGCTGCACGCGGAGGCGGGGCTGACCGCCCTGGTCGCCACCACCTACCAGGCCGTCTCCGGCTCCGGCCTGTCCGGCGTCGCCGAGCTGCACGGCCAGGCGACCAAGGTCGTCGAATCCGCCGACCAGCTCACCTTCGACGGCGACGCCGTCGCCTTCCCCGAGCCCGCCGTCTACGCCCGGCCCATCGCCTTCAACGTCGTCCCCCTCGCGGGCAACCTCGTCGACGACGGCAGCTTCGAGACCGACGAGGAGCAGAAGCTGCGCAACGAGTCGCGCAAGATCCTCGAGATCCCCGAGCTCAAGGTCTCCGGCACGTGCGTACGCGTCCCCGTCTTCTCCGGCCACTCCCTCCAGCTCAACGCCCGCTTCTCCCGGCCGCTCGGCGTCGCCCGTGCCTATGACCTTCTGCGGTCCGCACCCGGCGTCGAGCTCTCCGAGATTCCCACGCCGCTTCAGGCCGCCGGGCGCGATCCGTCGTACGTCGGCCGCATCCGCCTCGACGAGACCGTCGAGAACGGGCTCGCGCTTTTCGTCTCGAACGACAACCTTCGCAAGGGGGCCGCTTTGAACGCCGTTCAGGTGGCCGAGCTCGTCGCCGCCGAGCTTGCCGCTACCGCGGCGCTCTAGCCCCCCTCGGGCGTACGCCCCCAGCGCCCTGAAAGCACCGCCCTGCGCGAGGGCGGTGGGGTGGGGGCGCGCCGCGGAGGGGGGTCAGGTCTCGTTGAGGAGGCGGAAGGCGGCGAGAACTGTTTCCGACTGAAGGTCAACTTGGTCGGGGACCGGCACCCACGTCAACTCATGACCGGCGGCCAACTCGGCCGCCCAGCGGGCGTGCTGGGCGGAACAGACGCCGTGGAGGGTGCGCGCGGCGGAGCCGCCGCGGCCGTCGAGGAGGCGGAGCATGATCCCGGTGGCGCGCAGGGAGATGCGGCGGGCGGCGATGTCGAGGGCGTTGAGGTGCGCGAGGGTGAGGGGGACGGGGGAGGGGTGGAGCCCGTCCCAGTCGTCGGCGACGCTGCGCATGATGGCGGGCATGCCGCCCGTGATGCGCAGGAGGGGGCGGGTGGCCGGGGAGCCGGGGTCGGGGACCAGCGGCCGTACGGCGTCGAGCAGGGCGTGGGTACGGTCGGCGTGGCGGCGCAGAAGCGCGGCGAGAGCCGCGAGCGCGCGGGCCGGGTCCGGGTGCGCCGTGGTGTCGGCGACATCGCGGCTGGCCCACATCGGGACCTCGAAGAGCGCGGTCATCCCGCCGTAGCGGTGCGGGCGGATCCAGGTCGAACGGTTGACGTCCTCGGGCAGGTTCTCGAACTGGGCGCGCTGGCCAGGCGCGGGCATCAGATAGACGCCGGGCCCCGACACCGTCCAGTACAGGGCGTCGTACGTGCCGGTCTGCACGGGCACGTCCCGCTCGGCGGAGAGCTTGCCGAGAGGTTCCGCCAACCCCGGTATGTCACGCGTGAGTTGGACCCAGCTGCCGCCGAGGTCGTTGCCGTGCAGCGAGCACTGCAACTCCGGCCGCAGCTCGTCGATGAGGCTCACCAGCGCCTGGGACTCGGGGAGTTGGTCGTCCGGCGGCCGGATCGACGGCGCCCACTCCGGCTGTTCGTCGGCGGGCGGACGGTAGGCGTGCCGGAAGTGCTCGGCGGGCGTGCGCCGCACCGGCGGGCCGGCCTCGCTGCGTACGGTCCCGTCCGGGTCGAGACAGAGCAGGAAGTGCCAGGAGGCGCCCGCCCCGGAGTGCAGGCGGCTGTCGGCGGCGACCCGGTGCGCCAGCCGCAGCGCGGTCGCGGGCCCGACGCGCTCGTCGGAGTGCGGGCCCGCGACGACCAGGATGTGCCGTCGGCCGCGCCCGACGGTCAGCAGATGCAGCGGACGCCCCTGCCGGGACCGGCCGACCACCCGCAGGGTGCTCAGCACGGGCCGCGAGTACGCGAACGCGGAGGCCGCCGCTGCGACCTCCGCGACGCTGGGATAGGCGTCGGCGTCCGACGTCACGTGCCGTTGGAGTTGCTGTCGCCGGTGGTCTCTTCCTTGTCCAGCCGTCGGATGACGAGAGTGGTGTTCGCCACGGTGACTCCTCTCTGTCCAAGCAGGGTGCAGCGCTGAGGAGTTGAACGGTTTGGCCCCTGGATCCCCCACTGATTCCCCCGCACCTTGCCAAGGCTCCGGCGGCCCGGCGACAGTGTCAAGGTCCGTACGTACTCATGCGTACGGGCGGAGCACGAGGGGGTCGGCTGATGACGGCACCACCGCACACCGAACCGCACACCGATGACTCCGAGGCGCTGCTCAGGCCGCGGATCAAACCCGAACACCAGCCCTATCGCACCGCCGACGGCAACGTCAGGATCGGCAGTGTGATCTACGGGATCGGCGCCGAGATCGAGGACCCTGACGGCTGGATCTGGACCCTTACCGAGGCGATGGACGGCACACGCACCGCGGCGCAGATCGCCGCCGAAGTCGCCGCCGCGCACCCCCGCTTACTTCTGGACGCCGCCACGATCGGCTCCGCGATGGCGGACTTACGGGAGGCGGGTTTCGTGGACGACGCGGCGGCGCCGCTGCCCGCGGGGCTCGTCGACCGCGACCGCGTACGGCACGCCCGCGGTGTCGCGCTGCTGCGCTGGATGGACCTCAGCTCACGGGCCAGCCCGTGGAACGCCCAACTGCGCCTGGCGGGCGCCCGCGTGCTGGTCCTCGGCGTCGGCGGTACGGGCGGCATGGCAGCGCAGGCGCTGGTCGCCTCCGGTGTCGGTCACGTCCACACCGTCGACCCCGACGTCGTGGAACTGTCCAACCTCAACCGGCAGACGCTCTACCGCGAGGCCGACATCGGGCGGCCGAAAGCCGACGCGGCGGTGGCCGCGCTGCGCGCCCTCAACTCCGATGTCACCGTCACCGGTGAACGGCGGGAGATCCGCGGCCCCGACGCCCTCGCCGCGCTCCTCGCCCCGGACGGCGGCGGCCGGTCACCGTACGATCTGCTGGTCCTCGGCGCCGACCGGCCGCCGGAGATCCGCCGTTGGGCCAACCGCGTCTGCATCGCCCTCAACCTGCCCTGGGTGGAGGGCGGTTACCGCGGCCCGCTGGTCACCGCGGGCGTCCACGTACCCGGCGACGGGCCCTGCTGGGAGTGCCAGCGCGCGGGCGAGGACGCACGGCGCGATCTGCGGCTGCGCCCCGGCCAGAGCGAGGACGCCGCCTCGCCCCGCATGCCGTGGAATCCGGCGAGCGCCGTCACCGCCGGTCTGTCCGGCACGCTCGTCGCCCACGCCGCCATCGCCCTGCTCACCGGCGTCCCGCGGATGCGCCCCGGCTTCCGCTACGGCATCAACCTCATGGCGCTCGGCGACCCCGTACTCCAACGCCACCCGCGCCGCCCCGACTGCCCGGCCTGCGGCCCGCTCGACCACCCCACGTAAGGGCCCAAGGCCCCATCGGCGGGTGGTGACCTGCGGAAGCGTCGTGCCCGAGCGCGCCCAACTGACCGGCTCGCCGCCCGGACGAAAGGCGGTGCGCCCCGTCAGGTGCGCGAGCAACCCACCACCGGCGGGTGGTCCGGATACCACCGGGCTGCCCCCCGGGGGCGGGTGGTGACCTGCGGGAGCGTGGCGGTCGGGCGCGCGGTTCCTTCCCCGGCCTTCGGCCGGGACGTGCCCCCGGCACGGTGAGCCGATCTCTCCGGGGTGCGGGCGGGGTCCTTGAGGGGGCGGGTCACCGCGTCGACGCGAGGTCGACGGTTGCCAGGACGGTCCTGGCCTGGAGTTCGGCCTGGTCGCCGACCGGCACCCAGTGGGCGTCGGTCGCGGCCAACAGGTCACGGGCGCCGGAGTCGATCCGGCGCTCCAGCCGGCCGCGCAGGCGGCCGTGGTCGCCGCCGGGGTCGCCCTCGCCGCCGCGCTCCTCGTCGAGCAGCCGCAGCAGCATCCCGGAGGCGCGCAGCGGCATACGGCGGGCGGCGATGTCGAGGGCGGCGACGTGGGCCATGGTCAGGGGGACGGGGGAGGCGTCGGCGAGCGTCTCGTAGTCGTCGGCGAGGCCGGAGAAGGCGCCGACGGCCTGCTCGACACCGCGCAGCAGCGGGCTGTGCGCGGCCTGCGGGGAGAGCAGGCGCCAGGCGCGGTCCAGCGCCGACGCGGTGGCGGCGCCGTCCTTGCGCAGCCGGGCGGCGAGGGAGGCGACGGCCTGGGCGGGGCCGGGGTGCGCGTCTTGGTCGGCCACGCGCCGGGTGGCCCACATCGGGACCTCGACCACGGCGGTCAGCCCGCCGTGCCGGTGCGGGCGGGCCCAGGTGGAGCCCGTCGCGTTCTCCGGCTCGTCGGTGAACCGCCCGGGCGTGCCCGCGGGGGGCCGCACGAAGACGCCGGGCCCCGACCCGGTCGAGTGCAGCGCGTCGTAGGCGCCGGTCTGCACCGGGATCTCCAGTTCGGCCGCGTATTTGCCGAACGGCTCGGCCAGGCCCGGCACATCGGCGGTCAGCCGCACCCAACCGCCGCCGACGTCGGCGCCGTGCAGCGTGCACTGGAGGAACGGCTTCAGCTCGTCGATCGCCGCCAACAGGGCCATCGTCTCGGGCAGTTCGTCACCCGGCGCGCGGAAGGCCCCGGCCCGCTCGGGCTGATCGGCCGGCGCCGGGCGGTAGGTGTGCCGGTAGTGGACGGCGGGCGGCCGGGGCCCGGCCGGACCCGTCTCGTTGAGCACGGTGCCGTCGGGGTCGAGGCAGAGGAGGAAGTCCCAGGTCAGATCCGCGTCGGCCTGCCGCTGCCGGTCGGCGACCGCGTGCTCGGCCAGCCACAGCGCGCTCGCCCCGCCCGTCTGCTCGTCCGGGTGCGCTCCGGCCACCACCAGCACGTGCCGGCTGCCGTGTCCCACCGACAGCAGCCACAGGGGCCGCCCGGCCCGCGACTCCCCGGCCAGCCGCATCCGGCACAGGTCGGGATGCCGCCGGGTCAGTACGCGGGCCGCCGCCGCGACACCTGACACGGTCGGATACGCGTCTGGCCCGCGCATGACGGCTCCTCCTCGTCCCACATCCACGACCACGGCGGCGTCCACTCGCCGTGCCCTCCCCCACCGCGCTCCGAACCGGCGCGCCGCGTATCGCACATCGCGCGCCACCGGCGGAGTAGCGGAGTTCGGGTGCCGTGGGCGCGCCACCCAAGGCTGTGCGGGCCGCCCCCGGGTGTCAAGAGCGCCCCGTGGCCCCCGAGTCGGCGCGCGACCGCCCGATGTCGGGCCCCCGGTAGAGGCGTTCGGGGATGGTGGCCAGCGCCGATTCCCGCAGTCGCGGGCCGAGCCCGTAGAAGTGCTGGAAACTCATCACCAGGGGCCGCCACATGTCCGGATCGATCCGGTCCCGCGTGCCCGCCGCCCGTACCTTGTCGTGCACCAGCACGCGCGTGATCCGTACCTCGAACACCACGATCCCGCCGCGCTGTTGAGGGTCGTCCTCGGCCAGCGGGTGGGTGGCCTCGACCACCGCCTCCAGCGCCACAGGGCACTCGGCGACGCGCGGTGCCGCGACCGTCTCCGACGCCACCGGGGTCAGCCCGGCCAGCTCGAACTTGCCGCCCTCGTAACGGTATCCGCGCCGCGCCTTCCCCTCGGGCACCGGATCGCGCCCGGTGGTCAGCGCCAGCCGGTCCACGGCCGCCGCCATCGAGTCCTCGGGCAGATTCAGTACGCACGCGCCGTCGCGCAGCAGATTGCGCGCCGTCTGCGACCGCGCCCCGAGCCCCAGCATCGCCCGCCACCCCAGCCAGAACACCGACGACATCGGCGCGAGATTCGCCGACCCGTCCTCGTTCACGGTGGAGAGCAGCACGACGGGCGTGCCGAAGTAGAGGATTCCGGGCTCGATGCGTGAGTGGACGGCGGGTGCGGTCGCCGCGGTGATCTCTGAGGTCATACGGCCAGTGTTGTGCGCGGGGCCGCCGGTCGCTGGCGGGTATCGGACGTCGCGTACGGGGACAGTGAGGCCCGGTACGGGGGCCCGTACGCCCCGGTACGGGGGTGTCGGCGGGGTCAGGAACCGGGCCGCTCGCGGGGGCCGTAGCGGGCGTGCGGCGCACCCGTGGCCAGCGCCCAGTAGCGGTCGCCGTAGGACCAGTGCCACCACTCGGTGGGGTAGTTGACCAGGCCCGCGGCGGTGAGCGCGGCGGACAGCGTACGGCGGTTGGCGCGGGCCTCGGCCGACAGCCCCGGCGCGTCGGTGTAGCAGGCGCCCGCGCTCTCCTCGGGGTTGGCGTTCACGCGGGTGCCCATGTCCAGTTCGCGGCCGTCCGCGACGAGGGTGAGGTCGACGGCCGCGCCCGCGCTGTGCGGCGCGATCTCCGGCGGGGACACGTAACGACTGGCGGCCTCCCTGATCCGCGCGGGCGTCCACTCCGGCCGTGCGGCGCGCAGCTGCGCCGAGTACCCCTCGAAATAGGCGCGTTGGAGGGACGGCGGCCGGTAGCCCTCCACGAACAGCAGGCCGACGCCGTCGGGCAGCAGCGTGCGCGCGTGCGCGAGCCGGGTCAGGACGCCCTCGCGCAGGTGGGCGAAGCTGCCGTCGTCGTCCTGGCGGCGCGGGTCGACGGCGCCGAGCGGTCCGTCCGTACCCGGGCCGCCGCTTCCCGCCCCGCCTCGTACGCCACCGCCTCGTCCGCAGCCCCGCACGTTGCTCCGCACGTCGCTCCGCACGTCGAGCAGCGGCTCGTCACAGTCCTTGACGGGGATGGCCGCGATGCGCGGATCCGACATCAGCACGATTTCGCTCATGGTCCGATCATCGCCTGCCGCCCGCCCAAGTGCCGCGCCCGGCCCCGCCCCCGCCCCGGCTGCGCGGCCTTCGCTAGCCTGCGCGGGTCAGGGACAGAGCCGGGCGCGGGGCGTCGTCGAACGGGGCGGACGGATGAGCGAGCAGGAACGGGAGCAGGAACGGGACCGGAACCGGGAGCAGGAACGGGACCGGGAGCGGCTGCGGGCGGCGGTCGAGGCGCGCGTGCTGGCGGACTGGGGGTTCGAGCTGCCGGACTCGCTGTTCCGGTTCCACGACTTCATCGGGTCGCTCGACGCCGTCGAGGCGTCGGCCTTCGCGGACCTGGAGCTGTGGCCGTACGGCGTGATGGACCTCTTCGACGCCCCCGGCGCGCGAGCCCGCGACGGCGTCGACATCCGCGCGCACGGCCGTTACTACCGCGACCCGCCCGAGTTCCTGACCTTTCTGCACGGCGGCACCGACGGCCTGCACTACGGCCTCTGGTACGACGACGGCCGCACCTGCGCGGGCGTCGGCTCGTACTACAACAACGACGGCGGCGGCATCGACCGCACCTGCCGCACCCCGCTGGAGGCGGTCCGCGTCACGCTCGAACGCCACTGGTACGACCTTCACGAGGACACCGGCCGGGAGCCGGAGGAGGTCGCGGAGCGCGCGCCGGGGATGGCCCGACTCCGGTCGAAAATCGGCGAGTTCGAGACCGGCGACCGTACCGCGACCGGCGCGGACTGCGTACGCGCCCACACGTACGGCTACCGGCGCCCGCCGGTCGAGCCCGGCCGGATCACCACGCTCGACGGCGGCGGCGCCCTCGCGGCGGGCGAGACCGCGCTCGGCCGCCCGCCGCACAACGGCGCGGACGAGCACGCCTTCGGCACGCACATGGCCGCGGTCTTCGCGGACCCCGGCGAGCTGGCGGCGGCCGTCGCCGAGGCGCGGCGGCGCCTCGCGGCCGGTGATCCGACGGAGGCGCTGGTCCTCGGCCGCGACCTGCACTGGGCCTCGGTCGGCGACGCGACCCGCGAGGGTCACGCCCATGAGCTGCTGGCCGCGGCCTACCGTGCCCTGGACCGGCCCGCGTTGGCCGCCGTCGCCGACGCGCACCACCGGCACCGGGACCTGCCGCGCGTGGACGTGCTGGAACCCAAGTCCTAGGGCCCAAGTCCTAGGGCCCGTCCGGCGGATCAGCGGGCCATGGGCGTCAGGCGGGCAGCTCCACGACATCCGCGACCACGCAACTGACGTTGTCCGGACCGCCGTTGCGGTTGGCGAGGGCCACGAGCGCGCGGACCGCGTCGTCGGGGTCCGGGGTCGTCGCGAGCGTGGCGTGTACGTCGTCGGCCGGGACGACGGCGGACAGCCCGTCGGAGCAGAGGAGATAGCGGTCGCCGGGGCGGGCGTCCTGGAGCCGGATGTCGGCGCCCGCGCTCCCGCCGGTGTCCGGACCCGTACCCGACAACGCCCGTGCCAGCAGGGACCGTTGGGGGTGGGACTCGGCCTCGGCCGGGCTGAGGCGGCCCTCGTCCACCATCGACTGGACCATCGTGTGGTCGTGGGTGATCTGGAAGAAGCCGCCGTCGCGCAGCAGATACGCGCGGGAGTCGCCGATGTGGACGAGGGCGAGCTGGGAGCCGGTCCAGAGCATCGCGGTGAGGGTGGTGCCGACGTGTCCCGGCTCGCGCTCGGCGGCGGCGACGCCGCGGACGGCCCGCCCGGCCTGCTCGACGGCGTCCTCCAGGGCGTTCAGCAGCTCGCCGGCGGGGACGGTGTTCGCGCCCGCGTCGAGGCGTTTCAGTACGTCGACGGCCGCGGCGCCCGCGGGGGCGCCGCCGGTCCCGAAGCCGTCGGCGACGGCGAGCAGGCGGGAGCCCGCGTAGGCGGTGTCCTGGTTGTTCTCGCGGACGAGCCCGGTGTCGGACAGGGCGGCGTAACGGATGCCGAGCGGTGCGGTGGCGGCTGACATGGCGGGGTCCTTCCAGGACAGGTAGTCGATGAGGAAGGCGGCCAGGTCCCGCCGGGCGGCGGTGTCGGCCTCGACGCGGGTCCAGTACGCGCGGACCGACAGGGCCGCGTCCCGGCCCTCCTGGGCGCAGACCTCCTGGATTCCGGCCAGCGGCATCCCGAGGCGGCGCAGCCACGCCACCAGGCGGGCCTTCTCCAGTTGCTCCGGTGCGTACCAGCGGTAGCCGGTCGCCGGGTCCACGCGGGCGGGGGAGAGCAGGCCCAGCTCGTCGTAGAGCCGCAGCGCCCGCTGCGACAGCCTGGCCGCCTTCGAGAAGGCCCCGATGCCCATCAGGCCGGGTCCCGTGTCCCGCTCCATGCCCGCGCTCCTCCGTCCCTCCTCGCGCCGGGCCTCCGTCCGGCGCGCGTCCGATGCTGGGGTCTTCCCCGACGTGAGAGTCAAGCAGGTCCGCGGCCTTCCGCCTCTCCCGCCGTCCGCGCCCTCACCTGCGCGGCTTTACGGTTCGCTCTACGAACTAATATGGTTCGTAGAGCGAACGAAATGTCGAGGCGTGCGGGGAGTGGTGAACATGGCGGGTGCGGGTGCGGGTGCGGATTCAGGCGTGGGTGGTGGTGCTGGTGCGGGTACGGAGGGCGCGGCGCGTGCGGTGCGGACGGTCGCGGTCGTCGGCGGGGGGTACGGGGGCGCCGCCGTCGCCAAGGCGCTGGACCAGGACACGGACGTCGTCCTGATCGAGCCGAAGGACGCCTTCGTGCACGCGGCGGGCGCGCTGCGCGCCCTGGTCAGGCCCGACTGGGCGGCGAACATGTTCTTCCCGTACGACCGGCTGCTGGCGCGCGGCCGGGTGGTCCGCGAGCGCGCGGCCTCGGTGGACCCCGGCGGCGTCACACTGGCCTCCGGCGCCCGCGTCGACGCCGACTTCCTCGTCCTGGCCACCGGCTCCGACTACGCCTTCCCGGCGAAGACCGAGACCGACTCCACGGCCGAGGCGCTGCGCAGGCTGCGCGTCGGTCACGACGAACTGGCGCTGTCCGAGCGGGTGTTGATTGTCGGCGCGGGCCCCGTCGGGCTCGAACTCGCCGGTGAGATCAGGGCCGTGTGGCCGGACAAGCACATCGTCGTCCTCGACCCGGCCGAGCGGTTGCTGTCCGGTTTCATGCCGGAGCTTCGGGACGACCTGCTGCGCCAACTGGACGCGCTGGACGTCGAATTGCGCCTCGGTACGACCCTGGCCGCGCAGCCGCCGACCGAGCCGGGGCAGGCGAAGACGTTCACGGTCGCCACGTCCTCCGGTGACCAGGTCACCGCCGACATCTGGTTCCGCTGCTACGGCGTACGCGTCAACAGCCACTACCTCGCCGACGGCCGCCTCACCGCCCGTACGCCCAAGGGGCAGGTCCGCGTGACCGACACGCTCAACGTCCATGGCAACGGCGGGACGTACGACCGCGTCCACGACCGCGTCCACGTCCACGTCCACGACCACGTCTACGCGCTCGGCGACCTCACCGACCTCGCCGAGGCCAAGATGGCGGGGTACGCCATGAAGCACGCCGCCGTCGTCGCCGAGAACATCCTCGCCCAGGTGCGCGGCGAACGGCCCTCGGCCGTCTACCGGCCCTCGCCCGTACCGTCCGTGCTGCTGCCGCTCGGGCCCGGCGGGGGTGTCGGCCAGACCCTGTCCGACGACCGGCCGACCCCCGTACCCGTGCTCCTGCCGGCCGAGCGGGTGGCCGCGTACAAGGGGCGGGATCTGCTCGTGGGGCGGTTCGCGGCGCTCTTCGGCACGGGCTGAGCCTTCGAGTACGGGACGTGGCGCGCGCTCAGTGCGCGACGGGGCCCTCGTCCAGTTCGAGGAAGACGGCGGGCACCTTGTTGTCGCGGACCACGCGGCTGAGCAGACCCGCGAGCGTGACGCGTTCCGCCTCGGTCAGGCCGGACGGCAACTCCTCGACGCGGCGGCAGGTGTCGGCGTAGAACGCGTCGACCAGCGACCGCCCTTCGGCGGTGAGCGCGACCCGTACCGCGCGGCCGTCGCTCGGATCGGCCTCCCGCCGTACCAGCCCGCGCTGCGCGCAGCGGTCCACAAGACCGGTCAGGCTCGACTTCGCCAGCCCCAGGATGCTGCCCAACTCGCCCATCCCCAGGGGCTGTCCCATCAGCACGCACAGCAACTGCCCCTGCTGCGGCGTCAGTCCGTACCCCCGGCCCGCCTCCGCGTACACGGCGTTCACCAGGAAGGAGGAGCGCACCAATGCGGTGACGACTCCCATGTGCTCGCCCGCGTCCTTCCCCATACCGCCAGCCTACGGGATAGGGGCGATCGGGTGGTGGTTCGTGACGCGAACTATGGAAGGGGTGGGAGGGGGAGGAGGGGAAATAGGGAACGCGGTGCGTTCCCGTTCGGACCCGTCCTTTCCCGTTCGTTCCCGTCCGTTCCCGTTCGGACCCGGCCGGATTGCCGCCGGGGTGCGGGCGTCGGACGATCGAGACCGGCGGTCCGTCCGGCGAGGGAGTGATGCGATGAGCGCGCGGCGGCTGGCCGACCTCGACCGCCCCGAGCGGCGCCGGGCGATGGCCGCGAGTGTGGTCCGCTGCGTGCTGTCCACGGCGGCGATCCTGGTCCTGTACTACTTCCTGCCGCTCAACGGCGGCCGTCCCGACGCCGCCGCCCTGATCCGGCTCGGCATCGGCGCCGTCGTCTTCGTCGCGGTCATGCTCCTCGAACTCCGCCGCATCCTCCACGCCGATCTTCCTCAGCTCCGCGCCGTGGAGACACTCGTCGTCACCTTCGCCTTCTTCCTCGCGCTCTTCGCCAGCGCCTACGTCTCCCTCTCCCACCTCTCACCCGGCAGCTTCACCGAGCCGGTCGACCGCACCGCCGGGCTCTACTTCGCCATCGTCACCCTCGGCACCGTCGGCTACGGCGACATCGCCCCCACCAGCGATTTCGCCCGCATTCTCGTCAGCGTCCAGGTCCTCATCGACCTCGTCTTCCTCGCCTTTCTGCTCCGCCTGGTCATCGACCTCACCCGCCTCACCCTCCACCGCGACCAGCCCCCCTGACGGGGGGTCCCGCCCCCTCCCGGCCCGGCCCCCCCCGCTTTCCCGCCTCCCGGGTCCGGCAGGGCTTGCCCGCGCCGTTCCCCGCGCCCCTGCGGTGGCCCGCTGGGCCTCGCCGGTCGGGGTGGTGCCGGTGGTTGCCGGCCGCCGGTCCGGTGGGGGTTACTCGCGCCGTTCCCCGCGCCCCTTCGGGGCACGACCCGCCGTGCGAACGGCGCCACCGCCGTGGCTGTCCGCGCCGTTCCCCGCGCCGCTGCGGGGTTCGGCCTCGTGCGGGGTGGGTGGGTCGAGGTTTTTAGGGGCGCGGGGCTGTGTGTTATTGGCGGCTGGCGCCGCGTGGGCGCGACGAGGCACGACGGGGCTGAGTGTCGCCACGGGTCCCGGGGAGGGGTCAGGCTTCGGCGAGGGCGGTGGTGAGGATGGTGTGGGAGGGGCGGTCGAAGGCCATGAGGCGTACGTGTTCGACGCGAGTCGACGCGTGGGTGAGGACGGCGACGGCGATGCGAGCCGCCTGGTCGGCGGGGAAGCCGAAGATGCCGGTCGAGATGGCGGGGAAGGCGAGGGTGGAGACGCCGAGGGTGTCGGCCACTTCGAGGCAGCGGCGATAGCAGGAGGCGAGGACGTCGGCCTCGCCGGAGGCGCCGCCCTTCCATACGGGACCGACGGTGTGGATGACGTGCCGGATCGGGGGGTCGAGGTCGAACCCGGGGGTGGCGACGGCGTCCCCCCGCGCGCAGGGCGCCACGGCGGCGCCGGCCTCGGCGAGACGGGGGCCGGCGGCCCAGTGGATGGCGCCGTCGACTCCGCCGCCGCCCTGGAGGGACTCGTTGGCGGCGTTGACGATGGCGTCGACGGCCTGTTTGGTGATGTCGCCCTGGACGACCTCGATGTGGACCATGGACTGATGATGGCGGGGGAAGGCGGGTCGGGGCACGTCGAATTCGGTCAGGGGGTCCGCAGGGCGGCGGCCAGGTCGCGCAGGTGGCTGTCGACGGGGCCGAGGCTCAGGAGTCCGCTGGCGGCGCCGGCCAGCTCACCGGCGGCGGGCAGCAGTTCGGCGTGGGCACGCCGCGCGGCTGGCGGGGAGTCGAGTGCGAGGGCGGCGCGGGCGGTGAGGGCCCACATGGCCTCGTAGAGGAGGTCGTGCGGGGGCGCGGGGGCACCCCGGAGGGCGGCGGCGGCCTCGGGGCGGCGGTCCTCGGCGAGCAGGAGGAGGGGGCGGACCCACGGGGCGTACGGGCCCCAGTCGGCGTCGGTCCGCGCGAGGACGAGCAGGTCGCGGCCGTGCCGGAGCCGCAGGCACAGAAGGGCGAGGGGGAGGAGCCCGCGCTCCAGCCCCGGCATCCCGGCCCCCGTCAGCTCGGCGGCGGCATCCCCGTACGCGGCCTCGGCCGCCTCGAAGGTCCCGGTCTCCGCGAGCCGCAGCGCCCCGTACCACCGGGTGAACACCCCTACGAGCGGCAGCTCATGACGCTCCGCCAGCCGGTCGGCGGCGGCGGCGTGCTCGTCCGCCGCCTCGAAGTCACCCCGTGCGCAGGCCGCTTGGAGCCGGATGAGCCGGCCGAGCACCTCGGACGTGAACAGGCCGTGCCGCGAGGAGAGTTCGACCAGCTCCGCACCGATCGCATCGCGTTCCGGCGCCAGACCCGCCCGCTGAAACGTCTGCATGAAGGTCGCGTTGAGCGCGAACGCCAGTAGCACCGGATCGTCCAGCCGCCGCGCCGCCTCCTGCGCCAACCGGGCCGCCTGCGCCCCGCGGCCGCCGCCACCGCCCCCGCCGCCGACGTTCGCGCCGCCGACGTCCGCGCCCCGCGTCTCCAGCGCGATCGTCGCCAACAGCCGTGCGCGCAGGGCCTCTTCGGCGGGGCCCGGCGGCAGGGCCGTCAGGGTGCGCTCGGCGGCGGCCACCACCTGGGCGGCTTGGGCGGGGTCGTCGAGGCGGGTCCAGACGGCGGGGACGTCGTAGGCGCCGATGACGCGGGCGCAGAGGTGGGGGTCGCCGAGTTCTTCGGCGGCGGAGACGGCGGCGAGGCGGTGGCGGCGGGCGGACCGGAGCCCGTCGCCACCGGTGACGGCGAGGCCGCGCAGGAGGGTGACGGTGGATTCCAGGCGGGCGCGGGCGCCGGTGGGGACGGTGCGGTCGTAGGCGGCGGTGGCCTCGGCCCAGACGCGTTCGGCGCCGCCCGCGCCGGGGTCGAGGCGGTCGTCGTCCTGCCGGAGGATGTCGGCTTCGAGGGCGCGCAGGCCGGGCCCGGGGTCGACGCCGAGCTGTTCGACCAGGAGGGCGCGGGCGCGGCGCAGCACGGCCAGGGCGTCGCCCTGGCGGCCCGAACGGTAGAGGGCGAGGGCCAGCAGGCGCCAGGCGTCCTCGCGCCAGGGATGCTCCGCCGCGTGGGCGTCGAGGTCGGCGGCGGCCTCGGCGGCCAGGCCGAGGGAGAGGCGGGCCTCGGCCCGGCGTTCCACGGCGTGCAGCCGCAGTTCGGCCAGGCGCGAGCGTTCGGCGCGGGCCCACGCCTGGTCGGCGAACTCGGCGTACGCGGGCCCGCGCCACCACCCCAACGCCCGCTGGAGCAGGGCGAGTACGTCCTTCGGCGGCAGCCCGGCGGCCTCGGTCACGGCCTGCTCGAAGCGCCACGCGTCCACCGTGTCGGGCGCGGCGCGCAGCGCGTACCCGGGGCCCTCGGTGACCAGCAGCCGGGCGGGCGCGCGCGGCGGCCGGTCGGGTTCGAGGGTGCGGCGCAGGGCCGCGACGAAGGTACGGAGGGTGCCGACGGGGTCGGCGGGCGGTGCGGGGGAGTGGCCCGGACCCGCGCCGTCGTTCCCCGGCCGCTCCGGCCACAGGTCCTCGACCAGCCGGGCGACCGGTACGACGCGGCGGCGGGCGATGACCAGGCGGGCCAGTACGGCCCGGTGCCGTGGCCCCCTCAGCGCGAGGGCCGCACCGCGTACCGCCTCGTCCGGGCCGTCCCCGCTCTCGGCCCAGGCCGCCACCGGCCCCAGCACGCCGAACGCCACCCGCACCGCGTACCGCCTCTCCGGGAGTTCCCCCAGGTCACGGTAGCGCGCTCATCGGCTGCTCATCCGTCGCCCACACGCTGGAAGCACGAGCCCGTTGACGCGCCGGGCCCGCGTACGACCCGGACCGCGTACGCGCACGGACCGCGTATACGCCCGGACCGCGTACGCGCACGGCCCGCGTACGCGCACGGCCCGCGTACGGACCAGGCCCGCGTACGCGCACGGCTCGCGTTTGACCGACCGGCACCGCCGCGTACGGGGCACGGCCCGCGTACGTCCACCCACCGAAAGGGGCACCCCATGCCACCCGCCATCCCCGGCTTCGACCTCCGCCGCGTCCCCGCGGCCGACGGCGTCACCCTCACCGCCGCCGTCGGCGGCTCCGGGCCGCCCGTCGTCCTGCTGCACGGCTTTCCGCAGACCCACCTGATGTGGCGGCACGTGGCCGTCGACCTCGCCGCCGACCACACCGTGATCTGCCCCGACCTGCGGGGTTACGGCGCGAGCGACAAGCCGGCCGAGGCCGACGACACGGCCGGCCCCGCCGGGACGGCACCAGCCGTCTACGCCAAGCGCACCATGGCCGCCGACATCGTGGCCGTGGCCGCCGCCCTCGGACACGACCGCTTCGCGCTCGCGGGCCACGACCGCGGCGCCCTGGTCGCCTTCCGCGCCGCCCTCGACCACCCGGGAACGGTCACGCACCTCGCCTGCCTCGACGTCCTGCCCACCCTCGACATGTGGGACGCCATGCACGGCACCACGGCCGCCGTCGGCTTCCACCTCTACCTGATGGCGCAGCCGCCCGGTCTGCCCGAGCGGATGATCGCCGCCGACCCCGATCTCTTCTTCGGCCACTTCCTGGACCTGTGGGTCCGGGCTCCCGAGGCCGTCCCGGCCGACGTGCGCGCCGTCTACCTGGCCGCCTGCCGGGCCGCGATCCCCTCGATCGTCGCGGACTACCGCGCCTCGGCCGGTATCGACGTCACCCACGACGCGGCCGACCGCGCCGCGGGCAACCGGCTGCGTATGCCCGTCGCCGTCCTCCAGCAGGACTGGGGCGCGGCTCTCGGGTTCGACGCCGCCGCGCTGTGGTCCGCGTGGGCCCCCGACCTCCGGCACACCACGGTCGACACCGGCCACTTCATGGCGGAGGAGTCCCCGGCGACGGTCGTCACGGCCCTCCGCGACCTCCTCGCCCGCTGATCCGGAGGCCCGCCCGCCGGAACACGACGCGGTCGGGGACGCGTGGTCGGGCGGCGGCCCGGCGGGACCCGTGCCCGTCGGGGGTGCGGTGCCGCCGGTTTCCGGCTCCGGCGGCGGTCAGACGGTGAAGATCCGCCGTTCCGGCGACGGTCAGACGGTGAAGATCCGTTCCGCCTGGTCGCGGTGGGTGTGCAGGTCCCCGTACACGGGAGAGATCTGGTCAGCGGTCGCGGGTCGGCGACCCGCGGGCGTACCTCGTACGGGTCGTCACGCGGCAGTCGCTCGACCGGCTGCGCACGCTGGCGCGCCGCCGCGAGGAGTACGTCGGCGAGTGGCTGCCGGAGCCGCTGCTGACGGCCCCCGACGTCGTCTTCGTCGCCGTTGCCGACGGCCCCGCCCCCGCCTCCCGCGTCCCCGTGCACGGGGACGCCCGCGTCGCGGCCCTCCTCGCCGGCCCGGGCCGCCACGCGGTGGCCAACCCCGAGAAACTCACCCGCCTCGGCCCCGTCCCGACCCGCCTCGCCCGCTGAGGCGGGTCGGGACGGCGCCGGTACGTCAGCCCACCGGCTGGTAGTGCTGGAGGTAGAGGAAGATCGACTTCCAGCCGCTGCCGACGTTGAGGACGTGGAGCCGGCCGCCGGAGGGCCCGAGGTCGAGGGCGGTGATGCCCTCGACCTCGTCGTCGGGCTGGACGTCCTGGGTGAAGGCGCGGGTGACGGTGCCGGTGGCGGGGTCGATGGCGTAGACGGCCTTGTCGCCGTCGCCGTCCACGGAGGCGTAGAGGGAGCCGTTGAGCATGGTGGCGCCCTGGATGCGGCTGAGGGGGCGGGAGAGGCGGACGGTGGTGGCGACGGGGAGTTCGGCTCCGGCGGGGAGCGAGAGGAGGTCGCTGAGGCGGTAGCCGACGAGTTCGTCGGTGCCCTGGGCGCTGTCCTGGTTCCAGGGGGCGGTCCAGACGAGGCCGGTGGCCGGGTCGACGGCCACCCACGGGACGCCGCCGGGCAGCAGCGCGAGGGGCAGGCGTACGTAACGGCCCGTCCAGCTCAGGTCGTTGGCGGAGTACAGGGCGAGCAGCGGGTTCCGGTAGCCGTTGCCATCCTCGATCGGGGCGACGACGTAGCCCCCGTACACGTCGATGTCCCCGATGTGGTCGGAGCCGTAGGCGCCGCTCAACGCACCAGGAATGGCAAGGGCGTTGGAGGCCGTCTCGTGGTTCCCCTCGACCGTCGCCTTGTCGAGGCTGTACGTGCCCGAGTAGTAGAAGTACGTGCCGTCGGTGGCGATGCCCTGCCCGCGCTCCAGGGCGGTGATGCCCGTCCAGGTGGAGTACGCGGGAAGGCGCTGCCAGGTCGTCGCGTACGCCGCCTGCGGCAGCAGCGCCAGGGTGGCCGCGACGGCCACCGTGCTTCCCGCTCGCCAGATCTTCATCAGCCCGAACCTCCATGTCGACCGCTGACAAGGCCAGTTGGCCATCGGCGGCATCCATTGGAGCAGCGGGGCGGCGGACGAGCCCACCGGTGGCGGATGAACTCTGGCCGAAGGGCAGTCGAGGGCAAGGGCCTTGACTGGCAAGGGCCTTGACGGGCAAGGGTGTTGGCGCCTCGACTGTCCGCCCGGTCACCGCACCGCCCGCTGCCCACGCGCCGCACGGCCCGCACCGCGGCCGATCCGGTGCCGGTCCACGGCGGGGCGTACCGGCGGATGGTCGTACGGACGAACGTCCCGGATCAGGCGCTGGCCACGGCCGTACTCACGCGCGCCGCGCCGCCCACACCGTGCGCTCGGTCCGCACGGTCAGGTCGTCGCGGCGCGCGATGCTGTCCGGTCCCTCGGCGTCGAGGAGCCGGTCGAGCGCGGCGAGGTCTTCCGGTGCCAGGGTCTCGGCGATGCCGTCGCGCATACGGGTCAGGCTGGTGAGCGCGTACCGGCCGACGGCCTCGGCGTGCGGCGGGCCGATGTTCACGGTCACGACGCGCTCGCCCACGACGGTCAGGCCCGCGGCGCTCAGCATGGGCCCCCAGTCGGCGCCGCGGTGCGGCACGTGCTCGGCGTGGTGGTGGTCGAGCGCGGCGTGGCAGCGCTCTTCGAGCCCCGGGCGCTCCGCGGGCGCGTCCTCGGGCAGGAAACGCGGGAAGCCCGCCAACTCGACGACGGCGAAGAGCCCGCCGGGCGCGAGCGTGTCGCGGACCTGGCGCAGCGTGCGCTCCGGGTCCGCCATGTGGTGCAGGGAGGCCGACGCCCAGACCAGGTCGGGCGAGCCGAGGTCGGGCCACCGCGTGTCGAGGTCGGCCTGGACCGTACGGACGCGCCCGGCGACCCCGGCCGCCTCCGCGTTGCGGCGCAGGCGGTGCAGGTGGTCGGCCGAGGTGTCGACCGCGATGACCTCGGCCTCGGGGAAGCGCCGGAGCAGGGCGAGGGTCCCGGCTCCGGTGCCGCAGCCGAGGTCCACGATGTGGCGGGGGGCGGCTTCGACGGGCAGCCACGCGGTGATCGAGGCGGTGTGCTCGGCGAGGACTTCCGCGTCGAGGTCGAGGATGTCGGCCTGGCTGTCGGCCTCGGCGTCGTGGTGCGAGGCGCTGGCCTTTGGGGTGCCGTGATCGTGGTCGTGCGGGGCGTGGCCATGGGCGTGACCATGGGCGTCGTGGGCCGCGTGCGGGGCTGCGTGAGTCATGGCGCCCACCGTATGAGGGCCGTGGGCGGGCCGCCCGGTCGCTTTCGGGAACGGCAAGACGGTGGGCGTCCGGGCTGCCGACGGCGCAAGTCGCGCGCCCTGGCCCGCGCGAGTCGCGGGCCCCGGCCTGCTCGATTCGCGGGCTCCGGCCTGCGCGGGCCTCGACGTACCCGATTCGCGGGCCCCGGCCTGCGCGGGCCCCGGCGTACCCGATTCGCCGAACGGGCTCAGACCCCGTCCCCCTCGCCGCCGCTCTTCTCGTCGCCGCGCTGGTGCCCGCGCCGCGCGTCACGGTCGAAGATGCCCAGCAGCTCGCAGGGCCCGCCCTCCGCGCCGATGGCGTGCGGCAGCATCGTCGGGAATTCGGCCGACTGGTTGGTCTCCACGCGGAAGCGCCGGTTGCCCAGGAGCAGCACGGCCGTGCCCGACAGGACGACGAGCCATTCGCGCCCGGGGTGGGCGCGCAGCCGGGAGGGGCTGTCCGGCGGCGGATTCGTCAGGCGCTGCCGTACGACCGTCATACCCGGGTCGGCCTTCACGGCCCAGCGCATCGTCTGGTGCGCGGAGTCGATCATCGGACTGGAGATGACGTCCTCCGTGGCCGTCTCGACGAGCTGGTCGAGCGTGGTGTCCATGGCGCGCGCGAGGGTCACGAGCTGGTCCAGCGCGAGGCGGCGCTGACCGTTCTCGATCCGGCTGAGCGTGGAGGGGCTGAGCATGGCGCGGCCGGCCAGTTCGTCCAGCGACCAGCCCTGCGCCACCCGCAGCGCCCGAATCCGCTTGCGCACCAGGCTGTCGAGATCCTCATCGTCTTGCGTCATAGGCAACATGTTATGCCTTGCGCGCAAATTCCGCTTAGCGTGGTCGTACCGGGCCCCGGACGGGGCTCCCGCTCATCGCAAGGGCGCAAGCCGACGCGTAGAGAGCCGACACGTATAGAGAGGTACGCCCATGCCCGCGACGCTTCCCGCGCACGTGAACGATCCGGCCGATCCGACCGATCCGGCCGGTGCGACCGATCCCGCCGGTGTGACCGATCCAGCCGGTGCGACCGACCCCGCCGATGGGGCCGACGCCTTCGCCCCGACCCTCGACGCCGTGGTGATCGGCGGTGGCGCCGCCGGGCTCAACGGCGCCCTCATGCTCGCCCGCTCCCGCCGCTCCGTCGCCGTGGTCGACAGCGGGACCCCGCGCAACGCGCCCGCCGACGGTGTCCACGGCCTCCTCGGCCTCGAAGGCATCCCCCCGGCGGAGCTGCTGCGCCGGGGCCGGGAGGAGGTACGGCGGTACGGCGGCAAGGTGCTGGTCGGCGAGGTGACCGCCGCCGAGGCCGTCCCCGGCGCCGACCCGCGTTTCACGGTCACCCTCGCCGACGGCGCCACCCTCCGCGCCCGCCGCCTCCTGGTCGCCACCGGCCTGCGCGACGTACTCCCCGACATCCCCGGCCTCGCCCGGCACTGGGGGCACGACCTCGTGCACTGCCCGTACTGCCACGGCTGGGAGGTGCGCGACGAGCCCGTTGGCGTACTCGCCGTCGGCCCCGCCTCCGTCCACCACGCCCTGCTCTTCCGGCAGTTGACCGACGACCTGGTCTACTTCACGCGCGGCACCGACCTGGACGACGAGACCCGTACGCGCTTCGCCGCCCGCGCGATCCGGGTCGAGGACACCCCGGTGGCGGCGGTCGAGTCGACCGGGTCCACGGAGGGCTCCGGGTCCACGGCGAGCCTTGGGCCCACGGAGGGCTCCGGGTCCGCCGCGGGCGGGCACATCGCGGGCGTACGGCTGACCGACGGCCGGTTCGTACCGCGCCGCGTCCTGGCCGTCGCGACCCGCATGCTGGCCCGTACCGACGGACTGGCCGGGCTCGGTCTGCCGATGGAGGAGCTGCCGGGCGGGATGGGCCGCCGCTTCGCCGCCACCGGCCCCGCGGGCACCACGTCGGTGCCGGGCGTGTGGGTCGCGGGCAACGCCACCGACCTGACGGCCCAGGTCGGCGCCTCCGCCGCCGCGGGCGCCCTGGCCGGTGCGCACATCAACGCCGACCTGGCCGCCGCCGACACCGAGGCGGCTCTCGCCGCGGCGGACGCGCCCTAGGAGCGCTCTGACGCGGCGGGGTCGGGCGCCGCCCGTACGTGCGCGCGCTCGCCCTGCTTGCCGACGAGGCTGAGGAATTCGACGGGCCCCGAGCCGGTGGAGCCGAACCAGTGCGGTGTACGGGTGTCGAACTCGGCCGCCTCGCCCGGCTTCAGCACGAGGTCGTGCTCGCCGAGCACCAGCCGGAGCGTGCCGTTGAGCACGTAGATCCAGTCGTAGCCCTCATGGGTGCGCAGGACGGGCTCCACGGGGCCGCGCGGCGGGGCGGGCAGGACGAATTTGTACGCCTGGATGCCGCCGGGCCTGCGGGTCAGCGGCAGCACGGTCGAGCCGTCCTTGCAGGCGATCGGGCGCAGGTTGAGGCGCGGGTTGCCGGTGCGGGGCGCGTCGACCAACTCGTCGATGGTGACGCCGTACACCCTTGCCAGCGGCAGCAGTTGCTCCAGGGTGGGGCGGCGCAGGCCCGCTTCCAGCCGCGACAGCGTACTGACCGAGACGCCGGTCGCCGCCGCCAGATGCGTCAGCGTCAGGTCCCGGCCGAGCCGCAGATTCTTCAGGCGGGGGCCGACGGCGTCGAGGGTGCGGCCCACTTCGTCGTCGGTGCCGTCGGTGCCGTCCGCGCCAGCCGTGCCGTTCGCGCTAGCCGTGCCGCCCGCGCCAGCCGTGCCGTCCGTGTGATCCATGGAGCCCAGTTTGCCGATCGGCAAACAATTTTGCATATCGGGGCCGGTCGTGGCGACGATCGCTCCCGCGTTTCCCCTGTTGACCGTCCCTGGTGAAAGGTCCGTCCAGATGAGTACGGAGAGTCCGAACCGGCCCGCGCGGGTCAGTGCCGAAGCCGCAGTCGTGGGCGCGGGCGTTGACGTACCGGTCGACGTAACAGCCCCTGACGCGGCGGGTGTTGACGACCCGCGTCGGCGCCGCGCGATCCTGATCTCCGTCTGCGTCGCGCTGATGGCCGTCATCGCCTCGGTGTCCGGCCTCAACGTCGCGCAGCCGGACCTGGCCGTCGCGTTCGACGCCTCGCAGAGCACGATCCTGTGGATCATCAACATCTATACGTTGAGCCTGGCGGCGCTGCTGCTGCCGCTCGGCGCGGTCGGCGACCGATGGGGCCGAAAGCCCGTGCTGCTCACGGGACTTGCCGTCTTCGGCGGCGCCAGCGTCGTCGCCGGTCTGGCGACGTCGGCCGAGGTCATGATCGCGGCGCGGGTGCTGAGCGGTGTGGGCGCGGCGATGATCATGCCGGTGACGCTCGCCGTCATCACCTCCACCTTCCCGGCCGAGGAGCGCGGGCGGGCGATCGGGGTGTGGACCGGCGTCGCGGGCGGGGGCGGCATCCTGGGCATGTTCCTGTCGGCCGCGCTGGTCGACGTGGCGAGCTGGCGTTATCTCTTCGTCCTGCCCGTGGCGCTCGTGCTCGTGGCCGCCGTGATGACGGTGCGGTCCGTGCCCGACTCGCGCGACGCGGCGACGCACTCCTTCGACACGGTCGGGGCGCTGACCTCGGTGGTCGCGGTGGTCGGGCTGATCTTCGTACTCCAGGAAGGGCCCGAGCGGGGCTGGGCCGCGCCCGTGACCCTGCTCAGCCTGCTGGTCGGCGTCCTGGCCGCCGCCGGCTTCGTGCTCTGGGAGCTGCGGCGGCACGGCCCGCTGCTGGACGTCCGCCTCTTCCGCGAGCGCGGCCTGGCCGGCGGTTCCGTCGCGCTGCTGGCCGTCTTCGGCGTCCAGGCCGGGATCTTCGTCGTCCTCTTCCCGTTCCTCCAGGCCGTGTTGGGCTGGTCGGGCCTGCTGTCCACGCTGGCCCTCATGCCGATGGCCGTCCTGATGATGGCCACCTCGGGCCTCGCGCCGCGTCTCGCCGAACGGGTCGGCAGCCGTCGCACCATGGCCCTCGGCATCCTCCTCGGCGGCGCGGGCCTGGCCCTGATGGCCACCCTCGTCTCCGTGGACGGCGGCTACCTCTCCGTCCTGCCCGGCATGCTCGCCATGGGCATCGGCATGGGCCTCACCATGACCCCCGCCACCGAGGCCATCACCAGCTCGCTGCCCAGCGAACGCCAAGGGGTCGCCTCCGCGCTCAACGACGTCACCCGCGAATTCGGCACCGCCCTCGGTGTCGCCCTCCTCGGCGCCCTCCTCTCCTCCGGCTACCGCGGCGCCATCGGCCCCCGCCTCGACGGCGTGCCCCCGGCCACCGCCGCCACCGCCCGCGAAGGCATCGCCAACGCCGTCGAAGCCGCCCATGCCACCGGCGGCCCCACCGCCCCCGCCCTCGTCCGCGCCGCCCAGCAGTCCTTCGTCGACGGCTGGCAACAAGCCATGTGGGCCGGCGTAGCCGTCATGACCCTCCTCCTCGCCTACCTCCTTCTTCCGAGCCGGACTCGTCGCTCAGACCGGTGAGACGGGCGCGTCGGCGGCGGTCGGGTCGGGAGGTCTCCACGACCGTTTCACCCCGCCCGCCCGCTGACCCCTACGATCCGCCCGACGACGGCCGCGGCCCGGTCCGCGTGCTCCTCCGCCCACCTGCCGACGTGCTCCCTGACCGCTTCCCTCACGCAGGCGCGCACCTCGGCGTTGCCCAACGTGCCGTGGACCGGGTCCTCGAAACAGGGATGGTCCACCTTCACCGACACGACCGCGGTCAGTCCTTGGCCGATCCGGTCGCCGCCGAGATCGGGATCGGCCGCCGAGAGCAGCCTCCGCTCGCGGGCGAAGGCGTTGACCGCGAGCGCGAGTCCGTCGCGGAAGCCCGCCAGGTGCGCGCCGCCGTTCCGGGTGGGCGCGCTGTTGGCGAAGCTCCGGATGCGCTCGTCGGGGGAGGAGCACCACCGCAGGGCCACCTCGGCCGTCCCCTCCATCCGCGGGTCCTCCCGGGCGAAGGCGATGACGTCGGGGTGCAGGGGTGTCCGGGCCGGGGCGTCGGGGTCGTCGTGACCGTGGGGGCTGTCGAGGAAGACGACGAAGTCCTGTACCCCGTACGGGAATCGGAACCGTACCGACTGCTGCCCGCCCGGTGACCGCGCGTCGGTCAGCGAGATCTCCAGGTCCCTGTTCAGGAACGCCAGCTCCCTGAAGCTGTCCGCGAGCGCGGCGAACGAGCACTCCGTGGTCGGGAAGATCTCCGGGTCGGGCCGGAAGCTGAGGGTGGTCCCGGTGCCGGCCGCCGGTCCCACGACGGTCGGCGGCGCGATCGCGCCGCCGCGCTCGTACTCCTGCACCCACCGGACCCCGTCGCGCCGTACCTCGGCCGTCAGGCTGCTCGACAGGACATTGGCGACGAAGGGCCCGAAGCCCGCCCGCTCCAGGACCGCGCAGTGCCGACCGGGGGGTTGCGGCCTGCCGGCCGTGCGGGTCAGCAGCGTTTCGAGGCCGTCGCCGTCCTCCGCGACCTCCACCGGGACCCCCGGCCCGTCGTCGGCGACGCTGACCTCGCCGCCGGGTCCCAGGACGACGTCCACGGTCCCGGCCCGCCCGGCCAGCACTTCGTCCACCGCCCGGCCCATGACCTGGAACACCATCTGATGCAACCCGCGTCGGCCGGTCGTCCCGACATACATGCCAGGCCGCCGCCGAATGGTCTCCCTCGCGTCCAGCACCGTGATGTCGCTGGCCTCGTACCGCCAGCGGACCTCCTCCGCGCCGGCCTTCTCCCTGCCGTCCTCCGCGCCGCCCCGACTCACGAGATCCCCCTCCGACCGCGTCCACCCGAGCCCCCCAGCCTAGGCGAATCCGCGTAAAACACCAGGTCAGCCGCCACACGACGAACCCGTGCCCGCCCCGCTGCCCGCCCCCCGGCCCCCTCCCGGCCCACGACTCCCCACCCTCGCCGGAAGCGCGGCCAAACCCCGTCTGAGCCCCCTCAATCCCCCCTCCCCGTCGCCCCCGAGGCGCCCATTTCCCCCATCGCGCATCCGGCCGCCGCTCTCTCCGGTCGGCCGTCAGCGACCGCCCCGCGAGTCACCGGCAACCCGGTCGCGGTAGCCCTCGGGGAGCTCGCCGACCGACGGGATGTCCGCAGGAAGCGGCAGAAGGAGAAGGTCCCAGCTCAAAGTGGCCTCCAGGGTCCAGGTGTCGCCGAAAACGCTATCTCCCGGCCCTGACAGCACCGGCCCCGGACGTACCGGCGGCAGGGGGGGCATCGGGGGCAGGGGGGAGCAGCCGGTGAGGCTGGGCGTGACTGGTCGAGATACCTGTCACCTGGAGCGGTGGCCGACCTGAGGTTTCCGGTCGTTCTGATCGCTGTAGTTGCCACCGTTTAGTCGTTCTATCTGTCACTGGCGCGCACTTTTCGTGCGTGTTGTCACCAAGATCGGGCTTTGGCCCAGTGTCGGCCGCCGGGCTGGTTTCTTGGCGGGATGGAGCTATCTGAGCCGGTATCCGGCGGCGGGCAGCCCGGGCGCGTTGTGGTCGCACTCCTGTTCATGGGTGGATTTGCTCGTCCCGGTGGAGCTCGCGTCCGGCCGCAGCGGCTTGGACCTGGGCGAGGGGTGGCAGGGTCGGTGGTCGGTGACCTGGCGGGGCGACGGGGAGGATGCCTCCGCTCCGCTCGACCGGGTGGTGCGGGGAAATCTGGCTGGGCTGGAGCCGATGAGGGGGTTCACTTGGCGCCGGGGCCAGCGCCACCGTCCCGGCCTGCCGTTCATGGTCAGCACGGGGCGGCTGCACGGCTCAGAGAGTCTGGAGGAGTCGAAGCTGCTGCTGGCCCTGGACTTCGACGCGCAGGTCACGGAGATCGTCTCGCAGCCGCTTCGGATCCGCTTCACCTGTGCTGCCGGGGAGCGCGACCACACCCCGGACTACCTGGTGCGGACCCGGTCGGGGGTGTGGTTGATCGATGTCCGGCCCGCGGCGCTGATCGAGGACTCGGATCGGGAGTCGTTCGCGGCGGCGGCCGAGACGGCGAGGGCATGCGGTTGGGATTTCGCAGTCGCGGCGGGATGGCTGCCTCACGTGATGGTCACCCTGGACTGGTTCTCGTCGCAGCGGCGCCCGAAGAAGGACCCGCTGGGGGTGGGGCCGGTCCTGCTGGATCAAGTCGGCCGGGGCGACCGGACGTTCGGCGAGTTGGCGGCGTCCAGTGCCTTCGAGCCGGTGGCCCGGGCTCAGCTTCTGCATCTGCTGTGGCATCGGCGGCTGGGGGTGGACCTGCGCGAGCCGCTGGGCGACGGGTCCGTGATCTCCTTGGGCGAGGTGGGGCAGTGACCGGGGTGCCGATGGACGTGTCGGTGGGTGCCGAACTGGTGCTGGACGGCGTCCAGTGGCGGGTGGAGCGCGGCGAGCCCCACACGGGACGGGTCCACCTGGTGGCGTTGGACGGGAGCCGGCAGTGCGTGACGTTCCGTTTCCTCGCCCACCACCCCGACTGCCACAGCTCCTCACGGACCGGGGCCGAAGGAGCGGGTCGGGGACGGCAGCCCAAGACCTTGAGCGACCTGACTTCACGACAGTTGACGCTGGTCAAACTTCGGTTCGCGCACCTGATGGAGACCAACACGGGCTATCGCAGCGGGGATCCGCTACGGCCCGAGTCCGGCGAGCCGAAGCCTCAGTACGACCCGGACACCACCTTCTTGACTCAGCGCCGGCTGGCGAAGGTCGCCGAACTGGAGGCGATGGGCCGCATGGAGGCGAAGGCGCTGGCCCTGGACCAGGTGGGGGTGCGCACGCTGATCCCCTGGGAGAACCGGCGGCGGCGCGACGGCCTGATCGGCTGCGCGGACGACCGGTGGCTGCGCGAGAGCGGCGGCCACCCGTCGGTCACGGCGGAGGTCTGCGAGGCCGTCTTGGCCGTCCGGCAGGAGACCCGGCACCTGTCGAAGGTCAGTATGGCCGTCTGATCACCCAGTACATGCACGAGCGGTTCGGCACCGAGCCCGAGGATGTCCCCAGCTACCCGGTGCTGCGGCGGGTCTGGCGGGAGTGGTTCGGCTCGGGCCGGGGAAGGCAGCGCAACGAGCAGGCCATCGACCTGGTCTCCAACAACGGCCACGGCTATGTGCTGATCGACCGCCCCGGCAAGGTGGTCGCCCTGGACACCACGGTGCTGCCGGTGATGGTCCGCGAGAGCGTCTACGACGAGCCGGTGAAAGTCCACCTCACCATCGCGCTCTGCGCCTACACACATTCGATCTGCGCATTCCGCCTGACGCTGGTGTCCGACACCTCGGTGGACGTCGCGATGCTGCTGCGGGACGTGATGCTGCCGCTTCCCATGCGCGACGACTGGGGCAAGGAGATGGAGTGGCCCTACCCGGGGCTCCCAGCAGCGGTGGTCGCCGAGTTCGCCGGGCACGAGGTCGCCGGCCTGCCGTTCTTCGAGCCGGAGACGGTGACCACCGACCACGGATCGGTCTATCGAAACCACCACCTGGTGCAGGTCCAGGAAGACCTGGGCTGCAACATCCTTCCCTCACGCGTCCTTCGTCCGGAGGACAAGAACTGCGTCGAACGCGCATTCGGAAGCATCAGGTCCCTGCTCTTCGAGTGGCTTCCCGGCTACACCGGCGTCGACGTCGCCGATCGCGGCGCGGACCCCGAGGGCGACGCGGTGCTGACCGTCCCCGAGCTTGAGTACGTCATCGCGACCTGGATCGTGGGGACCTGGCAAAGGCGCCGACTGTCCGACCACGCCCCGCACTGGGACCCGGGCGGGGACCACAGCCCCAACTCCCTGCTGGCCGCGGCGTTCTCGCAGGGGGCTTCGCCCTGGAGATCCCGTCCCCCGACCTCTACTACAAGATCCTCCCCGAGCACGCGGTCCACAAGGTCGACGAGCACCGCGGCGTCAAGGTCCGCGGGCTTTGGTATGACGGCCCGGCCCTGCGGCCCTACCGGGGCGAGCGGTCGAGCCGCGGCGGCCAGCGGCAGACCGCGTGGATCATCCACCGCGACCCCCGCGACCGGCGCACGGTCTTCTTCCAGGACCCGCTCACCCACGACTGGCACCCCCTGCGCTGGACCGGCCTGCCGCCGGACGACGTGGTCCCCGCCTTCGGCGACAAGCGCGTCTCCGAACTGCTGCGGAAGGTCAAGGCAGCCGGACTGCAGCCCCGGACCGACCAGGAACTGCTACCGCAACTGCTCGCCCTGATGCACAAGGTCAACCCCGTAGACCGGTGGGCGACCCAGATGACCAGGTCCGAACGCATCGAGGTCGCCCGTGAACGCGCGCAGGCCCGGGCCGCGGCAGCCGACCGCCCTCAACTTCCCGCACGTCCGGCTCCGGTCCCGCGTCGCACCCCGGCGGGCGGCGACGAGCGGCGACGCAGGCGCGAGGCGGCACTGGACGGCCCGCTGGAGGCACCGCCCCGCCTGGGCGACGAGGTCCGCCGCCGCAACCTCTTCGCCCTCCCACCAGTAGCCGACGCCAGCGAGGGAGAACAGTGACACCGTTCCGGCTTCCAGAGCCCGAGGACGGCAGACCGCGGCCGGCTGGCAGCGCTGGTGCCGCACCCGGCACTGCTTCGTGCCGGCCCGGAGGCTGTCCCGCGAGGAGTTCGCGCGGTTGAGCCCGGCCGAGCAGGAGGACTACCTGCTGCACCGGGACGTGACGAACAGCAACCTTCCGCTGCAGGAGACGCCGATGACCCAGGCCGTCTCCCGGGTCATGCGCTCACGGCTGCGGCTGGGCGCCTTCAAGGTCAGGCCCTCGACCCGGCGCGGGCTGATCATCAACGGCGGCGGCTGCCAGGGTAAGACGGAGACGGCCTGCGAGGTCGCCGCGTGGTTCGAGGAGTACTGGCGGGACCAGCACCACGACATCAACCCGGACGCGCTCGCGGGCACCCGGGACCTGCACATTCCCGTCGCCTACGTCCAGACCCCGGTCACCGCGAAGCCGAAGAGCACCTGCAAGGCGATCCTCGACTTCTACGGAGCCGACCACAGGGGCATGGACCTGCCGGCCCTGATCCGGGCCGTCCGTCGGCACGTTCACGCGCACGGCACCCGCGCGATCCTGCTCGACGACATTACGAGGCTCAAGCTCCACAGGCGCGACGACCAGGACGTGTTCGACATGCTCAAGGGCTTCATGGACATGAGCGCGACGCTCGTCCTGATCGGCGTCGACGTCCCGGCCTCCGGACTGCTGCAAGGCGCGGTGCTCGACTCCCGGACCGGTGACTGGATCATGCCCGCCCAGCACGGGGCGCCCGCCAGCCAGGGCGAGAGGACCCAGCACCTGCGGCGCTTCACCATGGTCGACCTCGGCCCCTTCCCTTATGAGACGCCGCAGGACGAGCTCGCGTTCCTCAAGCACCTCAAGGGCATCGAGGACCACATCTGCCTGTTCGACGCCGTCCCCGGCATGCTCACCGCCGGCGACATGCCCGACTACATCCGCGACCGCACCGGCGGCGTCGTCGGCCTGATGGAATGCCTCATCGAGGACTCCATCGAACGGGCCATCGACAGCGGCCACGAGGAACTGACCATCGAACTGATGGACCAGGTCGCCATCAGCGTCGAGGGCCTGCCCGGCCGCGACGCCAGCGCTGGCGAGATTCCCGAACTCCCCCCGCAGCCCGCCGTACCCAAGCCCAGACGGCCCCGCAACCGCGTCTACGACGACAAAGGCCCGCGGACCGCTGACGGTGACGCCGAAAGCGGCGGCACTGAACCCGGCGGACTCGAGGAGCGGGCCGGGTGACCCCGGTGGACCGCCTCGGACTCGTCCCTGCCATGCAGCCTGGATCCCCTGCCCGACGAGTCCCTCGTCGGCTTCCTCCTCCGCCTGGCCCACCGCCTGCAGATCTCCCCCATCCGGCTGGCACGGCTGATGGGCGTCGTCAGACGGCCGACAGACACGACGCTGGGGCGCCGGCTCCTGCTCGACCTGGACATCGACCGCTTCGCCCATGCCACTCGGCTGACCGAGGACGAGGCCACCGAGCTGACACTCCGTCCCTGGCGGAGCCGCTATCCGCCCATCGCCCGATCTCTCGAGTCCCGGGACCCCCGGGGCATACGGGAGAACTGGCTGTTCAACGACTTCCCCCGCTACTGCCCGGAATGCCTCGCCGGCGACGGCAGTCCCGTCCAGCAGCAGTTCGGCGGGACCTGGAAGAAGATCTGGCTCCTACCCATCACCTTCATCTGCCCCACCCACAAGGTGTTCCTGCGGCACCGCTGCCGACAGCCTCACGGACTCCAGCGCATGCTTGTCCAACTGATCCCTCAAGCCGCAGACCACACCCTCCGCCCTGACCAGTGCCGATTCCCGATCGCGCTCGAGGCCAGAACCCGACCTCACGCAAAGGCAGGAAAGGTCCCTCCTGCGGAGCCCGCCTGGACCGAGCCGCCGCCCCCTGGCCGCCGCCCAGCACCAACATGATCGAGGCCCAGCAGCAACTGCTCGGCCTCCTCAGCCCCAGCCATACAGCCAGGGCAGCCGCCTCGTATTTTACCGACCTGCGCGTGACCACCGCCTTCCTCTGCAGCATCTGGCCAGCCAGCCGGAACATGATCGCCCCCGTTGCTCACGAAGCAGTCGCCGACCACGTCCGGACACTCCGCTCAAGTACCTGGCCCACACTCGACAGACCACCCATAGACCCAATCGCGACAGCAGGACTGCTGGTCGCCGCGTCGGCACTGCTCAGTACCGCCGACCTCGACGAAGTGCTGGCCCAGCACACACGGGCAGCTTTGAACGGGCCCCCCAGCAGAAGTCGCTGGTCCCAAGTTTTCGAGCGACACCGGTCCTCCTGTTCGGAACGTCTGCGACAGGCAGCCGCACCGACCACACGCTCCTACCGGATCGACCGTCCTCAAGGAGCCCGAAGCCCTGACCCCACCATCGGCTACAGTCCTGAAAACGTCCCCGCGTTCCTGGAGCAGGAGTGGTTCGACCACTACCTCCGACCGCTGGAACCTGGCCCCCATGCGAAGTCCATGCGCCGCCGCGGGGCTGTCATCCTCGTCCAGTGGGCAGCTGGCGGCTCCATGAACAACGCAGCCGCCTACCTCGGCATCAAGCCCAAAAACTACGGATACAGCAGGACGGTCAGCTTCCACCGGTGGATGGACGATCACGGACCGGAGCAGTTCATCCAGGCTCTACGCGAACTTGCCAACAACTTCGACGCCGTCTCCTCCCCCCTCAACTACCGCAGGCGCCGTGGGGCACTCCACCGCTGGAGTCTGACCCACGAGGCCTGGCAAGAGATCACTGACCGCCTGCCGCCGGTCCCCGGACCTTTCCAGCCCAATCTGGACGACCGGATGCGCCAGGAGGCGTCCGCGTTCATCTGGGCGCAGGTCACATGCGGTGAACCCCTCTTCGCACCGCGAGCAATCGAGGAAGAACAGCCCGAAGACCTCCGCAGGCTGTGGAGCAGCCAACGCAGCAGCACCTGGGCCAAGCTCGCCCGCAGCCGCATGAACCACTACACAGCACTACGCGGACTCCTGCTCCAACATAGCGACACCCTCAGCAAGCAGATCGACTCGGGCATCAGCCCGCGCTCCGGCTAGAAACCTCTCCCACCGGCAACAGCCCCCAGGCGCACCCGGTGACGCTGAAGATCGACCTCGGCGACCTTCACTGTGATCAGCTCGCCTTCATCGACAAGTCCATGAGGGGTCTCGGCCGGCTCGTCAGCCAACTCCGAGAGGTGAAGGAACCCCTCAACCCCCGGAGCGAGCCGCACGAACACCCCAAAGGGAATGATCTTGGTGATCGGCCCAGTGAGAACCCGGCCGGCCTGATCCGCAAACTGAATGAGCGGATCTTCCTGCAGGGCCTTCAGCGAGAGCACGACCTGCCCGGACCGCGTCTCGGCAATGATCACCTCAGCGGTGACCCTCTGGCCTGGCTCGACCGCTTCGGAGGGGTGATTGATCCGAGTCCACGTCAGGTCGGGCACCCGGATGAAGCCGGTGCACAGACCGTCCGGTTCACCATCGAGGCGAACGAAGACCCCGAAGTTGTGAACCTCGGAGACCGTCCCAGTGACGACCCGCCCTCGTTCCATCGCGACGAGAAAGGACCGGAGAGCCGGAACCTCGCACGCCCTCGCAGAGAGGTAAAGCTGACCTTCGCGCCAACGCCCGATCTCTTCGGCCTCGATTTCCTCGCCGACCTCGAACAGTTCGGATGGATGCTCCGCCCGACGCATCGACGCCTCATGCAGAGGGACCCGACCAACCTCGGCTTCCTCTCCTTCGGCATCTACGAGCTGCACCAGGAGATCCGTCCCGTCGAATCCGACGACCTGCACCGTCCTCACGGGTCCTGGCTGGAGCTGGTTGATCAAGGTTTCCAATCCCGGATCACGGGCTGACTCGGACACGAACCGGAGCCTAGTCCGCACTGACCGGTCACGCCTCCCCCTTTGCCGCACGAGGCCTTTGCTGCCGCAAAGCCGCCGAAAGGCACCTCAATGCACTCGTGAGCAGCGCGAACGCAGCCCGGATCGCGATGACAACAGCCGGCATCACCACAGATGCAAGAAGCTCCGGACGTCGTCATAGCCATCGAGGGCTCGACCATCCACGTCTGACGCGTCCACCTCGGCTCGCACCGCCAGCGACTTCACCAGGGCGAGAGCCTCATCGCTGAGACGCCCGAAGCGTCGAGCAGTGTGACCCAGGCACAGTCCGGCCAGCCCGAGCAGCGGGCTTCCCGGCACAGCCCGTGTCCCAACCTGCACGCACCAATGTTCGACGAAGTCTCCATCGTCGTCGTTCAATGCGCTCCCGACCAGGACAGTCGCTGCTTCGGCCTCGTGCACGCGGTCATGCAGAGCCCGCTCCAACGTCTCGACCACGACCGCATGAGTCATGGCGGGCGGGTTCTCAAAGCTCCTGTGGGAGTGCATCCCGCGAGACTACGTGCCGCACACATCTGCCCCGTCCTATCCGAGCTGTCTCTGGATTTTGGGCTGAGCTGCTGATTCGCCAAGTGGATCTAGAACACACCTCGCCGAATTCTCAACAGACGTGGCTTCGGCAGGATCCCTGATGACCGTTCGCCCTAGGCTGGACCGTGCACCATGGTGGGGTGACGAATGCCGAAGCAGAGCCGGTCGAACACGATGACCGGTGGATCTTGAATCTCCGAGGGTGGGGCGTTGCTGGGATCACTGTCGACTACCGCCTCACGCTGGTCCTCGACGAAGGTTGGGAAGTCGTACTCGAAACGCCTGCTCGGCTCTCATCCGGGCCGGCCCACACCAATCCTGGCGTGCTTCTGGTGCCGGAGACTCAGGACGTGGCCGCAGCCCTCTCGCTCTTCGGGACGAAGGTCGTCTCTGCGGTCGCCTTCAAGTCCGGCACGCTTCGAATGGTGTTCGAGAATGGCACGCATCTGACGTGTCCAACCGATGCGGCGTTCGAGGCGTGGCAGATCACAGGCCCTGGAGGATGGCGGTTCGTGTCCCTGCCGGGAGGCGACCTCGGCGTTTGGCCCGCCTCCGCAGCGAAAGAGGATCCGCAAGGTCGGTCTGCAGAGCATTGAGAATCTGCCAGCTGGAGTACGACGGGACAACATCGCACTCGACATGTGCGACTTTTCATGATATTGGGCAGGTAGTTGAGGGGTGACCTGGGCAGCAGGATTCTAGTTTTCGCTGTAGTTGGCATGGAATGGTCGAGTTAGTTGGCACGTCCGCCCCGGCGTCCTCAGAGGTCCTCCGCACCGATCCAGCAGATCGTCGCGACCAGATGGGCAGCCTTGTCAGTGGCATCGGCAGCGAGCAGAGCCCAATCCCGGCATTCGGAGACGATCTGCGGCCATGGCTTCTGTCGGTCGACATCCCAGTCGATGCTTGGCCCCCCACCGCCGAAAGCCCCTCCGCCGTCCCTGACCTGCCAGACCTGGAAGTAGAGCACTGCCTGGCCATGGGCAGCGAGATCGTCGACGACTTCGGCAAGGCACGCTGTCGGCCACGCTGGATCCAAGTGCTCCACGTGGCGACGCAGTCCGGCGGCGGCGGGCGGAAGGACGACACTGCGTGCATCGAGCTCGGCGAGTGCCCGGCGCAGTCCCACCCCCTCACTGTGATCGGGGGCTTCACCGCCTCGCCGGAAGTTCTCGTATGCCTGCCGCAGATCCGGCACCGCGCGGTGGATCCCGAGCTCGGCCAGGGCCTCGGCTGCCCACTGGCGGACCACCGTGTTGTCACTTCTCAGCATGCGGACGAGAGCGTCTCCCGGACGCGGATCTCCCAGCGCGGAGAAGACCTCGATGGCACACAGTTGCCCGAACGAACTCAGACCGGGCGCCGCCTCGATCAGCCGATCCAGCACCTGCGGGCCCATGGCGGTCAGCCCATGCTGGGCGTCCTCGGCCACCTCGCTCGAATCCGCATCCAGCTCACCCACCAGCCGAGCGATCACACTCTCCATGGTGACAAGTCTGACCTGCGGGCATCGGCCGAAGCTACGGAAATATCGTGCCGCTGCACGACCACCTCGCGTGCAACCCGCCGAACCTCACGCAAACCCGCCATACGGACGCATAACGACCGAGCTGATCATGCACGCCAACCATCTCGAAAAGTCGCAACATGCAGGCAGGACCCCAGCCGGAGGTGACAGTTGCCGCGACCAAGTGACAACTACCTCGACCAATCACAGCTGGGAGGGTCACTTTTGCAAGCGGTGTGCTTGCAAAAGTTAGCGGGGTGGGGGAAGGTGGAGGCATGGCTTCGCTGAAGGTGGGCAACGTCGGGGAGTACCTGCGGGAGCAGCGGCGGGGGGCGCGGCTCAGCCTGCGGCAGTTGGCGGAGGCGGCCGGTGTGTCGAATCCGTATCTGAGCCAGATCGAGCGCGGGCTGCGGAAGCCTAGTGCGGAGATCCTGCAGCAGTTGGCGAAGGCGTTGCGGATCTCGGCGGAGACGCTCTACGTGCAGGCGGGGATGCTCGACGCGCGGGAGCGGGACGAGCTGGAGGTGCCGGCGGTGATCATGTCGGACCCGTCGATCGACGAGCGGCAGAAGCAGGTGCTCATCCAGATCTACGAGTCCTTCAGGAAAGAGAACGCCGCCGCGGAATCGGCCGCCAAGGCCGAGGAAGCCGCACGACAGGCCGAAGAAGAACAGAAGAACGCCGAAGAAGAGCGGAAGAACGTGGAGGCGGATTCGTCTCCGACACTCGTACGGGAGGAATCCGAGAAATGACCATCACCGACGACATCGTCAAGAGCCTGCGCAACCCGACCCCGCTGTACGCGGTCGCGGGCACGGCGGACCTCGCCGCGGCGAAGCTCCGCGAGGTGCCCGCGCTGCTGGAGAAGCTGAAGGACCAGGCGCCCGAGCGGATCGAGAAGATCCGCGGCACCGACCCCAAGGACGTGCAGCAGCGGGTCACCGCGCAGGCCAAGGACGCGTCGACCAAGGCGCAGACGCGGCTGAACGAGACGATCAGCGGCATCGACTTGGACCTGAAGAAGATCGGCGGGTCCGTGCAGGACCTGGCGCTCCAGGGCGTGGGCCGGGCCGCCGAGTACGCGGTCAAGGCGCGCGAGACGTACGACGAGCTGGCCGAGCGCGGCAAGGGCGCGGTCGCTCAGTGGCGCGGCGGCGCGGCCGACGAAATCATGGAGATCCCGCCGGCCGTGAAGCTCGCGGACATCCCGGCCGACGAGCCGCTGACCGAGTCGATCGGCGACCGGCTGGCCGCGAAGCCCGCCGACACGTCCGGCGACAAGCCGGCCGCCCGCAAGACCACGCCCCGCAAGCCGAGTGGCGCGAAGAAGGCGACCGACAAGTCCGCGGAGTGAGGCGAGGGCCGGGCACGCTTTGCGAGCCCGGCCCGTTGTTCGTGCAGGAGCCGGTACGGTTGGGCGGGCGACAAGCGGACGGTCGGCACGGTGCCGGCCGACAGCGACAAGGGCGGTGGACGGCGTGCTGATCACGGGGTTCTTCGGGGTGCTCGGCCTGGTGTCGTGGGCGCTCTTCCTCTTCGCGGCCTTCGCCTTCGTCGACGCGGCGATCCGCCGTGAGGACGCGTACCGGGCGGCGGACAAGAACACCAAGGCGTTCTGGCTGATCATCCTCGGCATCGCGGCCGTGGTGATGAAGCTGTTCTCGGTGCTGTCGTTCCTGCCGGTCATCGGCCTGGTCGCCGTGATCGTGTACATGGTGGACGTACGCCCCGCCGTACGGCAGATCACCGGACCCCGCCGTGGCGGCGGCCTGCGGCGGCGCCGCGGCGGTGGCAGCAGCAGCGACGGCCCGTACGGCCCGTACAACGGCTGACGCGTACCCACCGGCCTGTACCCCCCGGGCCGTATCCACCGGGGCCCGTACCCACCGGGCCATATATATCGGGCGGACCGGCTCCCCAGCGCACCGGCCTCAGATCCGCTTCGGCCGCTCCAGCAGCACGACCGCCACGTCGTCCGTCAGCTCCCCGCCGTTGAGCTCCCGCGCCTCCGTGAGCGTCGCGTCGAGCAGTTCCTCGCCGCGTAGGCCCTCGGCCAGCAGCCGGGCGGTCATCCGTACCATCCCGTCCTGCCCGAGCCGCTGTGTGCCCTGGCCGATCCGGCCCTCGATCAGGCCGTCGGTGTAGAGCATCAGGCTCCACTCCCCGCGCAGCCGTACCGGTATCCGCTGCCAGCGGGCGTCCGGGAGCAGGCCGAGCGCCGGGCCGCCCTCCGTGTACGGCAGCAGTTCCGGCACGCTGCCGGGAGCGCCGGGGGTCGAGAGCAGCGGCGCCGGGTGTCCGGCCAGATGCAGATCGGCGCTGCGCGCGTCCGGCGCGATGTCGACGGTGCAGAGCGTCGCGAAGATCTCGTCGTCCGACCGCTCGTGTTCGAGCACCTGCTGGAGCGTACGCAGCAGCGCGTCGCCGCCGAGCCCGGCGAAGGTCAACGCACGCCAGGCGATGCGGAGTTGGACCCCGAGGGCGGCGGCGTCCGGGCCGTGGCCGCAGACGTCGCCGATCATCGCGTGGACGGTGCCGTCGGGGGCGCGGACGGTGTCGTAGAAGTCGCCGCCGAGCAGGGCGCGGCTGCGCCCCGGGCGGTAACGCGCCGCGAAACGCAGGCTCGCGCCGTCCAGCAGCGGGGTCGGCAGCAGGCCGCGCTCCAGCCGGGAGTTCTCCTGCGCGAGCAGCCTCGTCTCGGTGAGCTGCCGGTGCGCGAGGTCGGCGCGCTTGCGCTCGACGGCGTAGCGGACGGCGCGCGTGACTGTCCCGGCGTCGACCTCGTGCCGCGCGAGGTGGTCCTGGGCGCCGACCCGTACGGCCTCCGCGGCCCGCCCGTCGTCCGCGCCGTCGGTCAGGACGAGTACGGCGGTGCCGGGCGCGAGCCGCAGCACCTGCCGCAGGCCGTCCAGCACGTCGGGCAGGTCGAGGAGGATGCAGTGCACGTCGTCGGTGAGCAGACGGCCGGCCGCGGTGAGATTACGTGCCCGCAGGATACGGATCCGCGGCCCGCCGCCCTCCTGGAACCACGGCGCGGTGAAGGCGTCCGTCGCGTCCTCGCCGATGACCAGCAGCGTGAAAATCGCGGGACCGCTGCCCGGATCCTGCCGCTGCCGGGGCAGCGAGAGGGCGCCGGACTCCGTGTACGGCGCGGTGGACGCCGGTACGGGGACGGACGCCGGTACGGCGGTGGACGGCGGTACGGGGACGGACGCCGGTACGGGGACGGACCCCGGCACGGCGACCGATGTCGGTACGGACGGCGGTACGGAAAGGGGCGAGGACCCGGCCGTGGAAGCCGTCCCCGAACCGGGTACGGCAGCGGGGCCCTCGGCCCCGCGCGTCTCGTCGGTGGCTGAGGGCCGATCGGTGCCGCGTTGGGCTGCGGACATCAAGCGACTCCTTCCCTCCCCCGAGGATCTCCGGAGACCCTAGTGGCTGGAGGCAAGGTGACGGGAGGGCAGAGAGTGAACCGTCAGCGTCATATGCGGCGGTCAGCAGGGGATTTCGCGGTGGATGTGTTGATCCGCACATGACCAAGGTCACGCGTGGCGGCCACAACCCCGCCCCCGCCGTGACCCGCATCCGGACCGCCGCCCGAATCCGGACCGCCGCCCGTACGCGTACCCGCCGCCCGTACGCGTACCCGCCCACGTATCCCTCCGCGCCCCACGTCTCCCTCCGTCCAGACACGCGCGAACCGTCATCAACCCGGTCGTACGACCCCCAGGATCGGCATCGAACCGGCCCCCGCCACCACCACGTCCCGCCCCGGGCGCGGCGCGTGGACGATCGCGCCGCCGCCGACGTAGATGCCGACGTGGCTGGCGTCGGAGAAGTAGATGACGAGGTCGCCGGGGCGCATCCGGTCCACGGGCACGTGGGGGAGGCGCGCCCACTGCTCTTGCGAGGTGCGCGGGATGGGACGGCCCGCCGCCGCCCACGCCTGGGAGGTGAGCCCGGAGCAGTCGTACGAGGACGGGCCCGCCGCGCCCCACACGTACGGCTTCCCGATCTGCCGGGTCGCGAAGGCCACGGCGCGGCGGCCCGCGGCGGAGGACGCCGTGGACGCGGCGGTGACCAGGCGTTTCGCGTCACCGGTCGCCAGCCAGTCGCTCTGCGCGCGGTACGCCGCCTCGTCCTCGAGCCGCGCGAGCCGGACGCGCTCCTGTTCCTTGAGCGTGGCCAGCAGCGCGGTGGCCTCGGCGAGCCTGGCCCGTACGCGCTGCCGCGCCCCCGCCGCCGTCCGCTGCGCGTCGACCAGTTGCTGCCACCGCTCGGTGGCGGCGTGCGCGTAGCCGTCCAGCTTCCCGCGCGTGTCGGCCAGCGCGTCGATCGTGGCGCTCGCCGCGCGGGCGCCGCGGGCGGCGAGTCCCGCGTCCGACAGGAAGGTGTCGGGGTCCCCCGACATCGCCAGCCGCAGCGTGTCCGGCACCCCGCCGGCCCGGTACTGCGCGCGGGCCAGCGCCCCCGCCTGCGCGGTGAGCGTGCGCAGGCGTGTCTGCGTACGGTCGATGGCCACCGCCAGCGCCACCAGGTCGTGCTGCTGGGCCCGTACGCGTTCCCCGGCCGCGTTGTACGCGTCCGTCGCCGCCTCCGCCTGCCGGTACAGAGCGTCCACCTCGGCTCTGACCTGGGCCAAGGTGCGCGGGGGTGCGGCCTGCGCCGGGGCCGTGGCCGTGGCGGTGGTCAGCGCGACCGTGGCGGTGAGCGCCATGAGCGCCGCCGCGCAGGCGCCGCTTCGGATTCCGCGGGTCATCCGAGCCTCCCTCACGTCACGGGCGCGGTGGCTGTTCGCGCGGCTGCTCGCGCCGCTGAACGCAGGGTTTATCTGACGGGCCGTCACATCTTGGCGGATGGTGGCACGGCGAGCCGTAAAGGGGAAGGGCGAGAGGGCGTTACGCGTGCGGGGCGAGGGCGGGCCAGGCGACCGTGACCTCGCCCTGGCGCCACCGGGCGGGGCCGTCCACGAGCGGCCAGCCGTCCGCGCGCAGCGAGGTGACGGCGCGGATCCAGCGCTGGCGCGCGCCCAGGGCGGACAGGGGAGCGGCCGAGGCCCAGGCCCGGTCGAAGGCGGTGAGGAACGCGTGCACGGGTTCGCCGGGCACATTCCGGTGGATCAGCGCCTTCGGGAGGCGTTCGGCCAGGTCGGAGGGGCGGTCGAGGGAGCCGAGGCGGGTGGCGAAGGTGACGCTTCGGGGGCCTTCGGGGCCGAGCGCCACCCAGACGTGGCGGCGGCCGATCTCGTCGCAGGTGCCTTCCACGAGGAGGCCGCCGGGGGCGAGCCGGCCGCGCAGCCGGGTCCATACGGCGGCGACCTCGCTTTCGTCGTACTGGCGCAGGACGTTCGCCGCCCTGATCAGGACGGGGCGGCTTCCGTGGGGGAGGGGGACTTCGAAGCCGCCGTGTATGAAGCTCAGGTTGTCGCGCTCGTACGGTTTCGCTGCCGCGACGCGGGCCGGGTCGATCTCGACGCCGACGACCTGGACGTCTTCTCTTACCGCCTGGAGGCGGCTCAGGAGTTCCACCGCTGTCCAGGGGGCGGCGCCGTATCCGAGGTCGACGACGACGGGGTGGTCGGCTCGCCGCAGTTCCGCTTCCAGCGCGGTGGCGATCCACCGGTCCATCCGGCGCAGCCGGTTGGGCCCGGTGGTTCCTCTGGTCACCACCCCCACCATGCCGCGCATTCCTCGACTCTAGTCTTTCCCGCCCGCCCACCCGTGCGGGTGTTTTCTTCGTCTGCGGGTGCCGCTTGTGCCTGGTCGGTGCCGGTCCGGGGTACCTCCTCGAAATCCGTACCACCTGGCCTTTGCGAATCCGGTACCCGGCCGTCAACGTATTTCTGCGGGGGCACCCCGGCCCGTCCCCTCCCGGTACGTCGGCGTCCGCCTGTCCGGTGGGGGTGCCGGGGGAGGGGGGTCTTTCGGCGAGCCGCCCCGCGTCACCGCCCGGCCCCGGGGGTGCCCTCCAGCTAGTCCGCCGACCCCGCCCGCCCATGCCCTGACTCGCCGCCCCCACGGGTGGGCCACCGCCGCCAGGCTTACCTGCGCCCGCCCTCCTCCCGGCCCACCACGAGCGGGCGACCGCTGAGGTGCCCACCCTCCCCCTCCTCCCGCCCGGCTGGACGGTCGGGGGCGCAGGGCCTGGGCCCCCGCCCACCCCCTTCCGCCACCCCCTCCGACCGTCGGGCGCCGGCGGGCTCGCCCCACCCACCCCCCTTCGCCCACCCACCCCCTCCTCACGCCCCGGGTGGACGGTCGGTCGCGCAGGGGCCGCACCCCCTGCCACCCCTCCCTCCTCAGCCACAGCGGACAGGCGGGCGCCGGCGGACCGGAGGGGTCGGTGCGGGGTGCCCCCGCAGGGGGACGAACGGGCAGGGGCAGAAGCAGGCGCAGGTGGCCGCAGGTTCGTCGCCCGAGGAGGTGCCCCGGGCCGGGACCGACCAGGCACGGGCGGCACCCGCAGACGAAGAAAGCACCCGCACGGGTGGGCGGGCGGGCAAAAAAGACAAAAAGACCAAGACACCACCCACCCCCCAAGGTCACGCTTCGGCAACAAGGAAATGGAACCGCCAGTTCCGGCGTTCCCCATGGTTGAACGCGGGGGTACGGCCTTCGGAAGGAACGCATGGTGACCCAGCAGACGTCGTCCCGGCTCGCCGCGCTGCGCGGTGCGCAGAAGCACAAGCACGCGCTGGGGATGAGGGGTCGCCGCACCGGAGGCCGCCGCGTACGCCGAGTCGCGATGCTGAGCGTGCACACGTCACCGCTGCACCAGCCGGGCACCGGCGACGCGGGCGGCATGAACGTCTACATCGTGGAGCTGGCCAAGCGCCTCGCCGACCTGAACGTGGAGGTCGAGATCTTCACGCGGGCCACCACGGGGGCGCTGCCCCCGGCGGTCGAGCTGGCCCCCGGTGTGCTGGTGCGGCACGTGGACGCGGGCCCGTACGAGGGCCTGGCCAAGGAAGAGCTGCCCGCGCAGCTCTGCGCGTTCACGCACGGGGTGATGCAGGCGTGGGCGGGCCACCGCCCGGGTTACTACGACCTGGTCCACTCGCACTACTGGCTCTCGGGCCACGTCGGCTGGCTGGCGGCGCAGCGCTGGGGCGTGCCGCTGGTGCACGCCATGCACACCATGGCCAAGGTCAAGAACGCGGCGCTGGCCGAGGACGACTGTCCCGAGCCCGCCGCGCGGGTGATCGGCGAGACGCAGGTCGTGGCGGCGGCCGACCGCCTGATCGCCAACACCGCCGAGGAAGCAGACGAGTTGGTGCGGTACTACGAGGCGACCGCCTCGAAGGTCGCGGTCGTGCACCCCGGCGTGAATCTGGACCGCTTCCGCCCGGAGCCGGGCCGCGCGGCGGCCCGTCGGCGCCTCGGGCTCCCGCAGGACGCGGTGATCCCGCTCTTCGCGGGCCGGATACAGCCCCTGAAGGCCCCCGACGTGCTGATCCGCGCCGTCGCGGTGCTGCTGGACGAGGACCCGACGCTGCGCGACCGCCTCCTCGTGCCGATCGTCGGCGGCCCCAGCGGCAGCGGTCTGGCCAAGCCGGAGGCGCTGCACAAGCTGGCCGCGCGGCTCGGCGTGTCCGACGTCGTACGGTTCCAGCCGCCGGTGGACCAGGAGCGGCTCGCGGACTGGTACCGGGCGGCGACCGTCCTGGTCATGCCGTCGTACAACGAGTCCTTCGGGCTGGTCGCGATAGAGGCGCAGGCGTGCGGTACGCCGGTGATCGCGGCGGAGGTCGGCGGGCTGCCGGTCGCGGTGGCGGACGACCGCACCGGCTTCCTCGTACCGGGGCACGACCCCCGGGACTACGCGCGGGTGCTGCGCCGTTTCATCGACAACCCGGCGCTCGGCGACTCGCTGGGCGCGGCGGCGGCCCGGCACGCGCGGGAGTTCGGCTGGGGGAAGGCCGCGGCCGACACCACCGAGGTGTACGCGGCTGCGCAGGCCGAACACCGCCGTCACCTACGATCGGCGCATGGCTGAGGAGACCCCGGTGGACGTCAACGGTGACACCGACGACGGAGCCCATGACGGTGCCCATGGCGGCGTGGCCCCCGACGCCCCGCGCGGCGACCTCCGGGCGCGAGCCGTCCGCGCGCTCGAACAGGCCCTGCGCGAAGCCGACTTGCCGTGGGAGTCGCCGCGCCCGGACACGTATGTCACCCAACTGCCGGGCACCCGCAAGCTCTCCACCACCTGCTCCTTCCTGGTCGGCGCCCACACCCTGTCGCTGAACGCCTTCGTCGTCCGCCACCCCGACGAGAATCAGGAAGCCTTCTACCGCTGGCTTCTGGAGCGCAACCTTCGCCTGTACGGGGTGAGTTACGCCATCGACCGGCTCGGTGACGTCTACCTCAACGGCCGCCTCCCGCTGGCCGCCGTCACGCCGGAGGAGGTCGACCGGCTGCTCGGCGCGGTCGTGGAGAACGCGGACGGCTCCTTCAACACGCTGCTGGAGCTGGGGTTCGCCACCTCCATCCGCAAGGAGTACGCGTGGCGGGTGTCGCGCGGCGAGTCCACCAGGAACCTGGACGCGTTCACTCACCTGACCGAAGGTCAGTCCTAAGAATCACCGCACGACCCCTTCCCCTTGGTCCGTACCACATGACACCCTCACGTCAGTCGTAGATCTGAACCACGTTCAGATACGTGATAGCGGCCTACGTGTGAAGGGTGGAAGCATGGCGATGAGCCGCAGGAAGCTGCTGACCGCGAGCGTCCAGGTCACCTCGGCGGCGGCAGCCGCGACGGCGCTCGGCGGCGCGCCGTTCGGCGGTACGGCGTTCGGCGGTACGGCGAAGGCCGCCGACGCGGCCGTCGACCCGTCCGGGCAGAGGGGCCGCCAACCCCTCGCCCTCTGGCGGGAGTTCACCGCGACCCCGTACACCCACCCGCAGATCCCGTACGTCGCCCGCGCCGGTTACGACGGCGGCTCCCGCCGCTTCCGCCGCCACCCCGTCCGTGCGAACGTCCTGCGCTACGGCGCCAAGGCGGACGGCTCGGCCGACGCGGCCCCCGCCATCAACCGCGCCCTGCGCGAGGTCGGCCGGGCGGGCGGCGGCACCGTCCACCTCCCGCCGGGCACGTACCGCATCGATGACGTCATCCGGCTCGGCTGGAGCAACACCACCCTGCGCGGCGCGGGCAGCGGACGCACCGTGCTGTACGCGACCAGGTCGCTGACCGACCTCATCGGCCCGTACGGCAGCCGGTACGGCGGCGACAAGTCGTCGTGGTCCTGGGCGGGCGGCCTGGTCTGGATGTGCCCGGCCGACCGCTACGCCTCCCTGACCGACGCGATCCGCGCCAAGGACTGGCCGTTCGAGGGCTGGACCGGCAACAGGCGCGACCAGTGGCGGACGCTCGCGACCGTCACCGAGGAGGCCGCTCAGGGCAGTTGGAGCGTCACCGTCGACAGCGCCAGCCAACTGCGGCCCGGCGCACGCGTGTTGCTGCAATACGCCGACGACCCCGCGCACGGCCTGCTCGACCACATGGCGGGCGACGTCGACGGCGCGGCCACGTACGACTGGTCCGACAAGAGCAAGCTGCTCTCGTACGTCCCCTACGAATGGCCGGCCCTGATCACCGAAGTCCGGGGACGGCGCGTCACCTTCGACCGGCCGCTGCCGCTGGACACCCGGCTGCTGTGGCGGCCGAGGATCACCACGATGGTCGAGCCGCTGGTCAACTCCGGTGTGGAGGGCCTGACCATCCAAATGACGCCCACACCGCAGTCGCCGCATCTGCTCGACAAGGGGTACAACGGGCTGGTCGCGCAGTGCACTTGGGACTGCTGGGTGGACGACGTGCACGCCGTCGACGTCGACAACGGCTTCCTGATGGTCGCGGCGAAGGCCACCACCTTCCGCCGTACCCGCGTCTCGGGGCGCGGCAGCCACCACCCGTACGCCTGCCGTGAGGGCTCGCACGACAACCTCGTCGAGGACTTCGCGATCGACCGGCGCACCGTGCCCGCCCCGTCCGGTACGCAGCTCCACGGCATCAACGCCGAGGGCCTGTCGTCGTACAACGTCTGGTCGCGCGGCCGGATGGAGATGGGCACCTTCGACACCCACCGCGGCCTGCCGTTCGCCTGCGTCCGTACCGACATCACCGTCTCCAACGACGGTCAGCACGGCGGCGACGCCTCCGCCGGACCGCTGTACGGCGCCCGCTTCACCCACTGGAACGTCACCGTCACCAACGGCCGCGCGGGCTGCGTCAAGATCGACGACATCGCGCCCTACAGCGCGACCGTCGGCATCTCCACGGTGACCCCCTTCGGCCAGATCGACGTCCCCGACTTCACGGGCCCGCTGCACTCGCGCCTGGAGTCCTACGGCACTCCGGGGATCGACCCGCCGAACCTCTACGAGGCGCAGCGCGCTCTGCGGCTCCGCCGCTGACCGGGGCTTCCGGTCGAGCGCCTTCGTGGCCCTGTCGGCGTCCCGGCTGGTGTCCCGGTCGGCGAACGGCCCGCGGCGCTCAGCCGCCGACCTGTTCCGGGGCGTCGCGGGGAGCCGGGGCCTGGGCCTCGACTCCGGCCGCCACAGGGGCGGTGGGGAGGACCGGGGCGGCCGGACGGCCGCGCAGCAGCAGGTAGTAACCGGCGCCCGCGAGCGTGCCGAGGACGGCGCAGCCCAGCCAGACGGTGGTGCGGCCGAGCTGGTCGAGGGTGACGCCGCCGACCAGGGGACCGGCGAAGGCCGCGGCGGACCAGGACAGGGTGTACATGCCCTGGTAGCGGCCGCGGGCGGTGGCCGGGGCGAGGTCGGCGACCACCGACATCGAGGCGGGGGCGTGCACGATCTCGCCGAGGGTCCATACGACGACGGTCAGCGAGTAGAGGGCGACCGAGCCCGCGAGGACGGTCAGGCCGAAGCCCCAGGCCATCAGCAGCGAACCGACGCCCAGCAGCGCCGCGTTGCCGTACCGCCGCACCAGCCGGGTGACGGGGATCTGGAGCAGCACGATCACCAGGCCGTTGATGGCGATGACGACACCGAACTGGCGGGCGGACAGGCCGTGCGCGCCCATGTCGACGGCGAGCGTGGAGTTGGCCTGGTTCATCACCGAGCCGAGCAGGAAGGTCAGGCCGACCAGGGCCATGAAGCGCTGGTCGCGCAGGACGTCGGAGAGCCGGATGTCGGTGGAGTCCGCAGCGCGCCGCGAAGTCGCCTTACGGGGACGGGATTTCGCCGTCGTCCCGCTCGCCGTCGTCCCACTCCCAGCCTTCCCGCTCACCGCCTTCCCGTTCACCGTCCTCCCGTCCACCGTCCTCCCGTCCACGTACGTCACCTTCGCCGTCACCGGCAGCGTCTCCTGCGCCTTGACGTACACGACCACCGCGCACAGCACGGTCGTCAACGCGTCGCCGACGAACAGCCACACGTATCCCTCGGAGGCGATGAAGCCCGCGGCGGCGGCCGAGACGCCGAAGCCGATGTTGATCGCCCAGTAGTTGAGGGAGAAGGCGCGCACCCGGTCCTTCGGGGGTACGAGGTCGGCGATCATCGCGGAGAGCGCGGGCCGGGAGGCGCTGCTGGTCAGGCCGACGAGGGTGGCGACGGCGGCGATGGCCAGCGGGTTGGTCACGAAGCCGAGCACCGCGGTGGTGGCGGCGGCGCCGAGCTGGGTGGCGAGCAGCGTGGGGCGGCGGCCGATCCGGTCGGCGAGGACCCCGCCGAGCACCGCGCCCCCGGCGCCGCCGAGCCCGAACAGGGCCGCGACCAGGCCCGCGTACGAGGCGGAGTAGCCGCGCTGCACGGTGAGATAGAGGGCGAGGAACGTCACGACGAAGCCGCCGAGGCGGTTCACCAGGGTGCTGGTCCACAGCCACCAGAACTGGCGGGGAAGACCGCTCACCGTCTCCCGTACCGCCCGACTGAACGCCGTCACCGCGACCCCTTTGTGTAATGACCTCTACCGGCTGGAGAATATTACAGAGGGCGGTCGGGTGGCGCCAGGGGATTTCTATTAGGCTCGGGCCCATGGCTGCTGCTCCGTACCAACTGATCCTGCTCCGCCACGGCGAGAGCGAGTGGAACGCGAAGAATCTGTTCACCGGCTGGGTGGACGTCAATCTCAACGACAAGGGTGAGAAGGAGGCGGTCCGGGGCGGCGAGCTGCTCAAGGACGCCGGTCTCCTCCCCGACGTGGTGCACACCTCCCTCCAGAAGCGCGCGATCCGCACCGCGCAGCTCTCCCTGGAGGCCGCCGACCGCCACTGGGTGCCCGTCCACCGCTCCTGGCGGCTCAACGAGCGGCACTACGGCGCGCTCCAGGGCAAGGACAAGGCGCAGACCCTCGCCGAATTCGGCGAGGAGCAGTTCATGCTGTGGCGCCGCTCGTACGACACCCCGCCGCCGCCGCTGGAGGACGGTGCCGAGTTCTCGCAGAGCGACGACGCGCGGTACGCGAGCATCCCGCCGGAGCTGCGTCCGCGCACCGAGTGCCTCAAGGACGTCGTCCTGCGCATGCTCCCGTACTGGTACGACGGCATCGTCCCCGACCTGCTCGCGGGCCGCACCGTCCTGGTCGCCGCGCACGGCAACTCCCTGCGCGCCCTGGTCAAGCACCTCGACGGCATCTCCGACGCCGACATCGCCGGCCTCAACATCCCCACCGGCATCCCCCTCTCCTACCAGCTCGACGCCTCCTTCCGCCCCCTCAACCCGGGCGGCACCTACCTCGACCCCGACGCCGCGGCAGCCGCCATCGAGGCGGTCAAGAACCAGGGCAAGAAGTAGTCCTCTCGCACCGCCACGCCCTCCGTCCGCGGGTTTTCCCGCAGACGGGGGGCGTTGTCGTTCACGGGTCGGCGGCCGAGCAGCACGTCGGCCGGCAGGACCTCGACGGAGCCTTCCGAGTCGTCACAAGGGCGGTCCGAGGGCCCGGCCGTCGTCGTTGGCCGGGCATGACGACGGCCCGCGTCCGTCAGGAAGCGCGGGCCGTCGTCCGTGTGAACGGTTGGTGCGACGGGACGGTACGGATCAGACGAGTCGGGACGGACGGGGCGTCAGCCGGTGCAGCCTCCGCACTGGCAGGCGCCGCCGGACTGACAGCCACAGCCGCACCCCGAGCCGCAGCCGCACGCGGCGACCAGCGGCAGCGGGGTCCGGAGCGGCCGCGGGGCGTGGTCGGAAGACGGCTGGTCGCGTACGGGAGTTGGCGTGACGGGGGATTCCTGCATCAGTACACCCTCCTCAGGCTTGCCTACCCACCAGTGAACTCCGCGCCGGCCGCGCCCTTCAATAGCGCACCCCCGGCGCACGAGCGCACTCCGGCCTCCCCCGAATGCCTTACGCGCCCTACGCGCGGCGACCGGCCCGCGCGCCGCGAAAGCCCTCCGTGCCGCCACCGGCCCGCGCGCCGCGAAAGACCCCCGCCCCCGCGAAAGACCTCCGCGCCGCCACCGGCCCGCGCGCCGCCCAAGCCCCCCGCCCCCGCCGGACGGCGCTACGCGCCCTCCACCGCCGACGGCGTCTGCGGCGTCATCTCGTCCGCGTGCTCACCGGTGACCAGGTAGACGACGCGCTTGGCGACCGACACGGCGTGGTCGGCGAAGCGCTCGTAGTACCGGCCGACCAGCGTCACGTCCACGGCCGTCTCGATGCCGTGCTTCCAGCGGTCGTCCAGCAGGTGCTGGAAGAGCGTGCGGTGCAGCTCGTCCATGCGGTCGTCGTCCGCTTCGAGCTGGAGCGCGTCGTCCACGTCCTTGCTGACGATGACCTCGCCGGCCTTGGCGACCAGGCGCTGCGCGAGCTGGCCCATCTCCAGGATGGTGCTGTGCAGGTCGCGCGGCACGGCCGACTCGGGGAAGCGCAGGCGGGCCAGCTTGGCCACGTGGCGGGCGAGGTCGCCGGACCGCTCCAGGTCCGCGCTCATCCGCAGCGACGTGACCACGATCCGCAGGTCGGTGGCGACCGGCTGCTGCCGGGCCAGCAGGGTGATCGCCCGGTTCTCCAGCTCCCGCTGGATCTCGTCGACCTTCTCGTCGGCGGCGATGACGCTCTCCGCGACCTTCAGGTCCGCGTCGAGCAGCGCGGTGGTGGCGCGGCCGATCGCGGAGCCGACGAGCCGGGCCATCTCGACCAGACCGTCACCGATCGAGTCCAGCTCCTCGTGATATGCGTCCCGCATCGCTTTCCTTCCGTCCGAACAGAGGTTTCTCCTCCACGCTGCCACGCTGATGGGCGTACGCGTACCGACCGCACACCCTGAGTGAACCACTCCCCACGTGAAGGTGAACTCTTGGCAACGAGCATCCGAGAGGTAGCTTCCGGGGTTGTGGATCGCTTGCGCGACCCACCTAACCTGGGGCTATGGACGTGAACGCGGCAGTCGCCGCAGCCAGTGCGATAGCCGGTCTGCTGACCGGTGTGATCGCCGTGCTCGCGTTCCGCTGGAGCGAGCGGGAACAGGCCCGCCCCACCCGTACGGCCATGCGGCCCGACAACATGACCGGCGCGCTGCCGCCGGGCGTGGACACCGTCCTCTCGGTCCTGCGGTCCTCCGCCGTCGTCCTGGACGAGGGCGACACGGTGGTCAAGGCCAGCTCGGCGGCGTACGCCCTCGGGCTGGTACGCGGCGGCCGGCTGGCCGTCGACCAGATGCTGCAGATGGCCCGCGAGACCCGGCGGGACGGCGAGATACGGCAGGTGGAACTGGACCTGCCGCGCCGCGGTGTGAGCCGCGGCGAAGGTCTCGCGGTCTCGGCGCGGGTCGCCCCGCTGGGCTCCCGGCTGGTGCTGCTGCTGGTCGAGGACCTCACCGAGGCCCGGCGGATCGAGGCGGTCCGCCGTGACTTCGTGGCGAATGTCAGCCACGAACTGAAGACCCCCGTGGGGGCGCTCTCCCTGCTGTCGGAGGCCGTCATGGACGCCTCCGACGACCCCGAGGCGGTCATCCGCTTCGCGGGCCGGATGCAGATCGAGGCCACCCGGCTGACCAGCCTGGTCCAGGAGATCATCGACCTCTCCCGGGTCCAGGACGACGACCTGCTCGACGACGCCGAGCCGGTGGCCGTGGACGACCTCGTCGCCGAGGCCGTCGACCGCTGCCGTCACCAGGCCAACACCAAACAGATCACCATGGCTACCGGAACCACCCCTGACCTGCACATATGGGGAAACCGGGGCCAGCTCGCCGCCGCCCTCGGCAATCTCGTCGAGAACGCTGTCAACTACAGTCCGGCCCGTACGCGGGTCGGCATCGCGGGGCGCAGGATCAACGCACCCGGCGGGGATCTCATTGAGATCTCCGTCACCGACCAGGGCATCGGCCTCTCCGAGAAGGACCGCGACCGGGTCTTCGAGCGTTTCTACCGGGTCGACCCGGCGCGTTCGCGGGCCACCGGCGGCACCGGGCTCGGGCTGTCCATCGTCAAACACGTGGCCGCCTCGCACGGCGGGGAGGTCACCGTGTGGAGCGCCGAGGGTCAGGGCTCCACCTTCACACTGCGGCTTCCCGAAGCCGGGATCGCCCGCGACCGCGCACTGCCGCCCGGCACCGATCCTGTGGCCGAGGCGGACGCGGACCCCGACTCCGATCCCGACTCCGACCGCGACTCCGATCTCGATTCCGACCAGGAGTCGCTGGACGAGCCGTCGGACGAACAGCTCTTCCGCTCTCTCCCCGAACACATCCCCGCCCCGGAGGTCCTTCCGTGACACGCGTACTCGTCGTCGAGGACGAAGAGTCCTTCAGCGACGCGCTGTCGTACATGCTCCGCAAGGAGGGCTTCGAGGTCGCCATATCCGCGACCGGGCCCGACGCGCTGGACGAGTTCGAGCGCAATGGCGCCGACCTGGTGCTGCTCGACCTCATGCTGCCGGGCCTGCCCGGCACCGAGGTCTGCCGCCAGCTCCGGCTGAAGTCCAATGTCCCGGTCATCATGGTGACCGCCAAGGACAGCGAGATCGACAAGGTCGTCGGCCTGGAGATAGGCGCGGACGACTATGTGACCAAGCCGTTCTCCTCGCGGGAGCTGGTCGCCCGCATCCGCGCGGTGCTCCGCCGCCGCGGCGAGCCCGAGGAGATCTCCCCGGCCGCCCTGGAGGCCGGTCCGGTCCGGATGGACGTCGACCGGCACGTGGTCACCGTCTCCGGCGGCAAGGTCGACCTCCCGCTCAAGGAGTTCGACCTGCTGGAGATGCTGCTGCGCAACGCGGGCCGCGTCCTGACCCGTATGCAGCTCATCGACCGGGTCTGGGGTGCCGACTACGTCGGTGACACCAAGACCCTCGACGTGCACGTCAAGCGGCTGCGCGCCAAGATCGAGCCCGACCCGGGCGCGCCGCGTTATCTCGTGACGGTCCGCGGCCTGGGCTACAAGTTCGAGCCGTAACCCCGGGTCCGGGCGTTGGACCCGGGCCCTGACACAGCGCGCGGACGGCAGAGCGCGTCCCGGATTCGTATACGGGAAAGGCCCGGTGGCGAGCGTGCCACCGGGCCGTTTCAGGTTGTCCGAAAACCGACCTCAGGAGGTCGGGGTGGCGGTGCCCGTCGGGGTCGCGGTGTCCGTCGGCGTGGCCGAGCCGGTGGGCGTGGCAGAACCGGTCGGCGTGGTGCTCGGCGTCGGCGCCTGGGTGGTCGGCAGCGAGCTGGGACCGAACTGCTGGTAGTCGCCGGTGGCCGGGATCACGTTGAGCTGGATCGCGACGGGCCCGGAGGAGCTGAACTCGAACACGGCGTTCTGCACGTCGCCGTCCCGCAGCGCCTCGGTGCCGCTGTCCACGACGGCGGACGGGTTGCCCTTGCCGCCGAGGAGTACGGTGCCGTGGCCGGGGACGCTGACGGTCTGGCCGCCGTCCTTGTCCGCGAGCGTGACCCTGGTCGAGCCGAGCTGGACGGACTGGAGGGTCTGGGCGTCGTCGCCGTTGTTGAACAGGCGCGCGGAGACCGTCGCGGGTCCGTTGCCGGCGCTCTGGGTGAGCACCACGGCGTTCTGTACCTTGATCACGCCGTGAGTCACGGAGTCGCTGTCCGGTTGGACCTTCAGGGTCTGCGCGTCGTTCCCGGCCGCGCAGGCGGCGAGCGGGGCGAGCGAGAGCGCGAAAACGGCGGCGAGGGCGCCGCGACGGAAGCTGCGGACCACGGCGGCGGCATCTCCTAGATCAGGTTCGGAAGATCTTCCAGCGGCCTTAGATTACCGAGCCGTTGACGCGCCCGCGCACCGGGTGGCCCCTGGGAGCCCGGCTCACCCGCGCGGTTCACCCGCCCGGTGGCGGGCCGGGCGCGCGTACCCATTGCATTCCGCATTCCCCCGACGTGATTACCCGACGTCGTTCATGATCGGCGCGGCCGGTTTTCCGCGAGTGTTCCGCCGTTGTTCCACGACTGTGCAAAATTGGATCATCTGCGGGCAGGTTCCCGAACGGAGTAGCGATGATCCACTCGTCCGGGAGCGACAAATAGGGACGTACTGCCCCTTGTTCGGCGGCGGTAGAGCCTGTAACGGCGGCGTTTCAGCCTCCCCGTATACCTGCTCCCACCTGCGGATACCTCGCGCGGGAGGCATGCTCCAGCACGTCCCGGGGGCCGTTGTCAAGCCCTGAGATATGCTCTGACCTGCGAAAACGCCATTCAGATGAGGGCGTTCCCGTGTTACCCTGGATAGCCACGGAAGGGGTACCTGTCACATGACGTTCAAGGTTGGCGACACCGTGGTCTATCCCCATCACGGGGCCGCGCTGATCGAGGCAATCGAAATTCGCCAGATCAAAGGCGTGGACAAGACCTACTTGGTGCTCAAGGTCGCCCAGGGCGACTTGACGGTACGTGTGCCCGCGGACAATGCGGAGTTCGTCGGCGTACGCGACGTGGTCGGTCAGGAGGGTCTGGACCGGGTCTTCGAGGTGCTGCGCGCGCCGTACACCGAGGAGCCCACCAACTGGTCCCGGCGATACAAGGCAAATCTGGAGAAGCTCGCTTCCGGCGATGTCATCAAGGTCGCAGAAGTGGTCCGCGACCTGTGGCGTCGTGAGCGCGAGCGCGGCCTGTCGGCCGGCGAGAAGCGCATGCTCGCCAAGGCCCGGCAGATCCTGGTCAGCGAACTCGCTCTGGCGGAGAACACCAACGAGGACAAGGCCGAGGCGCTGCTCGACGAGGTTCTCGCGTCCTAAGATCCTCGCGCGCGCCCACCACGTGCCATCGAGGTTCTCGTTTCTCGTCTCAATCGGCGTGGCCACGCCGACCGTGACGTACGGCGACGCACTGCCCCCGGAAACACCACCCGAGGGAATTACCGCGGCACCCGGTCGGGCATGACGACCGGGTGCTGCGGCATGCTTGTGCCCGCGTACGGAGACATACGGCCGGAGACATACGGCACCGCTCACCAGGCGGTACCGGGCGTGGCACATCCCCGCGGACTTCACGGAAGGGGTCCGCGGTGAGCGCTTGCCCGGCACTGTCCCCAACCTCGGCTGGGGGTACTCCCAGGCGATACCCACCTCATACAAGGACACAAACCTGCGTACCGCAGCAGTCATTCCCGCCGCCGGCCGTGGACTTCGGCTCGGCCCCGGCGCGCCCAAGGCCCTGCGCACCCTCGGCGGGGTGCCCATCCTGGTGCACGCCGTCCGCGCGATGGCCCGCGCCCGCGCCGTCGACGTGATCGTGGTCGTCGCCCCGCCCGAGGGCGTCCCCGCGGTCAGGGCGCTGCTCGACGCCCACGGCCTGCCCGAGTCCACCGACATACGGGTCGTCCCCGGCGGTGACGTACGGCAGGAGTCGGTACGGCTCGGCCTCGCCGCGCTCCCCGACGACGTGGACGTCGTCCTCGTGCACGACGCGGCCCGCCCGCTGGTGCCGGTGGAGACCGTGGACGGCGTGGTCGAGGCGGTACGCGGCGGCGCCCCCGCCGTCGTCCCCGCGCTGCCGCTGGCCGACACCGTCAAGAGCGTCGACGCGGTCACCCATCTGGTCACCGGCACCCCGGAGCGCGCCCTGCTGCGCGCCGTCCAGACCCCGCAGGGCTTCGACCGCGGCACGCTCGCCAAGGCGCACGCCACCGTCACCCGCGATGTCACCGACGACGCGAGCATGGTCGAACAGCTCGGCGTACCGGTGCTGGTCGTGCCGGGCCACGAAGAGGCGTTCAAGGTCACCCGCCCGCTGGACCTCGTACTCGCCGAGGCCGTACTCGCCCGCAGGAGGGCCACCGATGGCTACTGACGGCCCGCTCGGGCACGGGGTGTCCGGGTCCGATCTGCCCGGCGGCGATCCGTCCGGGTCCGGTCTGCCCGGCGGCGGCCTGTCCGCGCCCGGTCTGCCCGGCTCCGGCCTGCCGCCCGGCTACGTGCTTCCCCAGGTCGGCATCGGCACCGACATCCACGCCTTCGAGGAAGGGCGCGAGCTGTGGTGCGCCGGACTCCTCTGGGAGGGGGAGGGGCCGGGGCTCGCCGGGCACTCCGACGCCGACGTCGTCGCCCACGCGGCCTGCAACGCCCTGTTCTCCGCCGCCGGGCTCGGTGACCTCGGCGCCCACTTCGGCACCGACCGGCCCGAGTGGGCGGGCGCCTCCGGGACCGCCCTGCTCACCGAGGCCGCCCGGATCGTGCGCGACGCGGGCTTCGTCATCGGCAACGTGGCGGTCCAGGTCGTCGGCAAGCGCCCCAAGATCGGCCGCCGCCGCGACGAGGCCCAGAAGGTCCTGACCTCGGCGGTCGGCGCCCCCGTCTCGGTGAGCGCCGCCACCAGCGACGGCCTGGGCTTCCCCGGCCGCGGCGACGGCCTCGCCGCCGTCGCGACGGCACTGGTGGTCCGCGCTCACCCGCACGAGTGAGCGAGGAAAACCCACGGGCGGGTGAGGGAATTCTCCGCCCGTCCGGCACGTTGCGTAGCCGGAAGATCACCGCCCCGGCATGTGAAAGGACCCGCTCATGGCCGCCCTCCCGGACTCCGCCCGCGCCCTGATCGACGGCAAGAATTTCGCGACCATCGCCACCCTCCAGCCCGACGGCCAGGCCCAGTTGTCCGTCGTGTGGGTGACGCGTGACGGTGACGACGTGCTCGTCTCCACCAAGGAGGGCCGTCGCAAGCACCTCAATCTGCTCAAGGACCCCCGCACCACCGTGCTGGTGACCCCGGTCGACAACCCGTACAAGTACCTGGAGATCCGGGGCACGGCGACCCTCACCCGTGAGGGCGGCGACGACCTGATCAACGCGCTGAGCCGGAAGTACACCGGTGAGGAGTACGGCAACGACGAGCCCGGGGACGTGCGTGTCGTCGTACGGGTGAGCGCGGACCGGATCGTCGAGCACGGCTGAGCCGCGCGGGGCCGCCGTCCGTACGGCCGGGCCGCCGTCCAGCCGGGCGGGGCCGGGGCGCGGGGGTCGCCGTACAGCCGATTGTCACCGTTGTGTGTGCCCTGTGTCAGACCGCACAAGGCACCCGCTCCGGGCCACTACCCTTGTGGAGTGACTATTCGCCTGTACGACACCAACGCGCGCCAGGTCCGTGACTTCGTCCCGCTCACGCCGGGCTGCGTCTCGATCTACCTGTGTGGCGCCACCGTGCAGGCGGCCCCGCACATCGGGCACATCAGGTCCGGGCTCAACTTTGACATCATCCAGCGCTGGTTCCGCTACCGCGGCTACGACGTCACGTTCATCCGCAATGTGACGGACATCGACGACAAGATCCTCGCCAAGGAGGCCGACCAGGGCCGCCCGTGGTGGGCGATCGGGTACGAGAACGAGCGCGCCTTCACCGCGGGCTACGACGCGCTGGGCTGCCAGCCGCCCACGTACGAGCCGCGCGCCACCGGCCACGTACCGGAGATGATCGAGATGATGCGCGGCCTCATCGAGCGCGGGCACGCGTACGAGGCCGACGGGAACGTGTACTTCGACGTGCGCTCGTTCCCCGAGTACCTGGAGCTGTCCAACCAGGAGCTGGACAATCTGCGCCAGCCCGAGGGCGAGGGCGAGACCGGCAAGCGGGACCAGCGGGACTTCGCGATGTGGAAGTCGACCAAGCCCGGCGAGCCGTCGTGGGAGACGCCGTGGGGCCGCGGCCGTCCCGGCTGGCACCTGGAGTGCTCGGCGATGGCCCACAAGTACCTGGGCAGCGTCTTCGACATCCACGGCGGCGGGATCGACCTGATCTTCCCGCACCACGACAACGAGATCGCGCAGGCCAAGGCGTACGGCGACGAGTTCGCCCGCTACTGGGTGCACAACGCCTGGGTCACCATGAGCGGCGAGAAGATGAGCAAGTCGCTCGGCAACTCGGTGCTGGTCTCCGAGATGGTGCAGCGCTGGCGGCCGATCGTGCTGCGCTACTACCTGGGCACCCCGCACTACCGGTCGATGATCGAGTACAGCGAGGAGGCGCTGCGCGAGGCGGAGTCCGCCTTCGCGCGGATCGAGGGCTTCGTGCAGCGGGTCATCGAGAAAGCCGGGCCGGTCGAGCCCGCCGCCGAGGTGCCGCCCGCCTTCGCCGAGGCGATGGACGACGACCTGGGAGTGCCGCAGGCGCTCGCCGTGATCCACACCACCGTCCGGCAGGGCAACAGCGCGCTGACGGCGGACGACAAGGAGACCGCGGTCGCGCGTCTGGCCGAGGTCCGTGCGATGCTCGGAGTGCTGGGCCTCGACCCGCTCGACGCGCACTGGACGGGCGCCGACCGCGGCGACGACCTGCACGGCGTCGTGGACTCCCTGGTCCGGCTGGTCCTCGAACAGCGGCAGTCGGCCCGCGCCCGCAAGGACTACGCGACCGCCGACGCGATCCGCGACCAGCTCGTACAGGCGGGTCTGGAGATCGAGGACACACCGACGGGTTCGCGCTGGACGCTGCGCGGCTGACCGATCCCGCGGCCGACCGCCTCAGCGGCCGACTGCCTCCGTGGCGGACCGCCTCCTGGCGGATCGCCTCCGCGGCCCCGGCCGACGGGCCCGACCCGTCGACCCGACCCGACCCGTATATCCGTACGCCGGACCCATGTCCGGCGAGCATGACCGAAGCGAAGTGAGAGTGCCCCATGGCCGGGAACAGCCAGCGCAGGAACCGCCGTACATCCAACAAAAAGGGCGCCACGGTCGGCAGCGGCGGGCAGCGGCGCAGGGGCCTTGAGGGCAAGGGCCCGACGCCGCCCGCGGAGGCGCGCAAGGGCCACAAGAAGAACCGCGTCGCCAACGCGGCGGCCAAGCGGGCCGTCTCCTCGCAGTCCCGGCGCCCGTCGGGCCGCGGCTCCAAGTCGACCTCCGAGCTGGTCGTCGGCCGCAATCCGGTGGTGGAGGCGCTGCGCGCCGACATCCCGGCCACAGCTGTGTACGTCCAGCAGTTCATCGAGAACGACGACCGGGTACGGGAGGCGCTGCGGCTGGCCACCGACCGCGGCGTACCGCTGCTCGAAGCCCCGCGCCCCGAGCTCGACCGGCTCACCGCGGGCCTGAACCACCAGGGCCTGGTGCTCCAGATCCCGCCGTACGAGTACGCGCACCCGGACGATCTGGCCGCCGCCGCGCACGACGCGGGCGAGGACCCGCTGATCGTCGCGCTCGACGGTGTCACCGACCCCCGTAACCTCGGCGCCGTCGTCCGCTCGGTGGCGGCCTTCGGCGGGCACGGCGTCGTCGTGCCCGAGCGGCGCGCGGCCGGGATGACGGCCGGTGCGTGGAAGACGTCCGCGGGTACGGCGGCGCGGGTGTCGGTGGCGCGCGCCACCAACCTCACCCGCACCCTGGAGTCGTACCAGAAGGCCGGGCTCACCGTCGTCGGCCTGGCCGCGGACGGCGACCTCGAACTGCACGAGCTGGACGCCCTGTCGGGGCCCGTCGTCATCGTCGCGGGCAGCGAGGGCAAGGGGCTGTCGCGGCTCGTCAGCGAGACGTGTGACCTGCTGGTGCGGATTCCGATGCCGGGCGGCGCGGCGGAGTCGCTGAACGCCGGTGTGGCGGCGGGTGTTGTGCTGTACGAGGCGTCGCGGCGCAGGGCCTGAGCGGTGGTTGTGGCGCCGGGGTCGTGGCGCCGGGCCTGAGCTGTGGTCGTGGCGCCGGGGCTGTGGCGCCGCGTCTGTGGCGGGTCGTGGCACCGGGTCGTGGCGCCGGGCCTGAAAAGCTTGCGCGGCGCAGGCTCTGAGCCGCCCTGTGACCCTTCCTGAGGCGTTCTCGGACGCGTCTTCGAATCGTCATCGCCGGGGCGCTGACCGGGCGTTGACGGGTCTCGGACATCGTGGGGGCGCGGAGGCAGTGTCCTAAACGTCCGTCACTCGGTTAGATGAGTGTGGACACCAGAACACCCCGCACTCCTACGGGGGGAGGGTTGCCCGGCTTCGACGAGCCCGCTCCGTTGAGCATGGCCAGGGTGCCGAGCGATCCCGCCCAGGTCATCGTCAATCACGCGAGCTTCCGGGTGCAGCTCGGCGCGACCCCGGGCCGTGCCCTCAGCCTCGACGACACCGCGCAGATCCCCGTCGTGACGCAAGCGCGGCCCGGCGCGGCCGGGCGGCGGAAGCTGTCGCCGGTGGTGTGGTCGGGCCGCTCCACGCCGGGCGACCCGGCGGCCGGGGAACTGCTCCAGGCGGTCCGCCGCGCGGGCGTGGCCGGCGGCGCGAACTCCTCCGGCGCGGCCACCCAGGTGCTGCCGCGGATCGACGACACCACGGCGGCGCCCCCCGTGCCGACCGTCGTGGGCCAGCGCGGCGCGCAGTCCCCGACCGGCCTGCTCAGCGGCGTACGCCCGGCGACCGGCGCGTACGACGAGGGCGCGGACGGCGGTTCCGACGAGCAGCGGGTGGGCTACGTCGGCGACTCCTCGTCCGTCGACGGCGCCGAGCGCAGGCCGCGTACCCGCAACGGCGAACCGGCCAAGCACGCCTGGTACCCCGACCGCCGGATGAACCTCGGCATCGTGCTGCTCCCGCTGCGGATCTTCCTCGGCTTCGTGTCGATCTACGCGGGCATGGGCAAGCTCTGCGACCCCGTCTACTTCGACGGCGGCAAGCGCGGCTCGATGGTCACCTGGCTCAACTCCCTGCACCCGTGGGCCCTCGCGGAGCCGCTGCGCGACGCCGCGCTCAACCACCCGGTGGGCGCTGGCCTGAGCATCGCCTTCCTCCAGGTGGTCGTCGGCGTTCTGACCGTCTGCGGTCTGTGGCAGCGTGTCGCGGCCTTCTTCGGCGCGGGCCTGTCGATCGCGCTGCTGGTGACGGTGAGCTGGCGGACGGTCCCGGTGTACGACGCCCCGGACTTCATCTACCTCGCCGCGTGGAGCCCGCTGATCATCGCGGGCGCGCCGGTGTACTCCATCGACGGTCACCTCGCAGGGGACGCCTGGCGGCGGCTCGGCCCGCGCGTCACGGTGTGGGACCTGCGCCGCCGGGTGCTGCGGCGCGGCACGGTGCTCGCCACCGTGATCGCCGGTCTGACGCTGCTGATCGGCTCGGTGCTCGGCGCCGCCGTCCGCGCGTCCAGCACGCACGACGACAGGCCGCAGCGGCCGACGGTCATCCCGACCAACAATCTGCCCGGCTCCCCGCTGCCCGAGGTCTCGGGCGGCAGCGGGCCGCAGGGCGCGTCGCCGAAGCCGTCGGCGTCCCCGAAGTCCAAGAAGAAGGGCGAGGACAAGAAGAAGGCCAAGGGGCAGCCGACGTCCAAGGCGCCGACGTCCTCGTCGTCCACGTCCTCCTCGTCGACCGGCGGCGGCCACTCCGCGGGCTCCCGCCCGACCAGCGGCTCGACGTCCTCCTCCAGCGGCGGTTCCTCCGGCGGGACTTCGCAGGCCCCGCCGCCCGCCCCGCCCTCCCAGCCGGAGGCTCCCGCCCCGTCCGCCCCGGCCCCCAAGCCCACCCAGGGCGCCATCGGCGGCCTCCTCGGCCTCCACGTCCTCGGAGACCCCTCCGCTCCGTCCCCCACCCGCACCTCCTGACCCTTCCCCACCCCCAGGACCGCGCCCCCGCCCCAGAGGGCGCGGTCCTCACGCCACGCCGATCCCCCCGGGGCCCGAGCCTGCCCGCCTTCCCGCTGGCCGCCCTGCAGCCAGAACGACGGCGGGCCCACTCGGCGGCGCAATGGCTGAGCGTCGGCAAGCGCTCCGGATTCGCCCGGCAAGCCGACCCTTGGTTCGAGGCGTGCCATGATGACGACCGAGACAAAACGATATCGACTTCCCATGATCAGCGGTATCGTTCTAGTCGGACTAGCCGCTGAGGAGGGTCACCGACATGGCCAGAACCGTGATCGACCTCGATGAAGATATGGTCGCCGAGGCGATGCGCATCTTCGACACCAAGACGAAGGCGAAGGCCGTTCGCCTGGCGATGGAAGACGCCGTCAAGCGGCATCTGCGGCAGGAATTCTTCGACGCCATGGACGCCGGCGAAATCGACTTCAGCGAGATCGTCGAGAGCACCGGTCCCCGCAACGCCGACGGCTCCCTCAAGCACGACGGCGATCGGGACGGGGGCCGCGCCGCCTGATGCAGGACCGCTACCTGATCGACAAGTCCGCTCTCGCACGCTGGACGAAACCGAGCGTCAGAGAAGTGCTCAAGCCCCTTCACGAGCGCTACCTACTCGCCGTGTGCCAGCCCACCGAGTACGAGATGATCCACTCCGCGCGGGACGGTTCGGAGGCAACACGGATCAGTACCTGGCTGCACGCCTTCGACTATCACCACAGCAATGACGACACCTTCACCCGCGCGTTGGAGGTCCAGCGCCACGCGCTGAACGCGGGTTTCCATCGGGCTCTGTCCCTTCCGGACCTCCTTGTCGCCGCCACCGCTGAGCTGAACCGGCTGACGGTCCTCCACTACGACGGCGACTTCGACATGATCACCTCCCTCACCGGCCAGCCCGCTGAATGGGTCGTCCCGTCCGGCAGCGCCGACCGCTGACCGCCGGTGTGAGGACGCCGTGCGCGCAGCGATCGGCCGAGGATCACTCAAGCCGGCGCCCGGGGCGATGTGTGCCGAATGCGTGCCGGACGGGAAGGGCCCCGGCCGCCCCCTCGGGCGGCCGGGCCCCTGACCAGCACAAGCAAAGAGCCCCCTGTCGGATTCGAACCGACGACCTTCGCTTACAAGCGCGACAGAGATCATGATCCCGAATAGCTGACCATGTCGCGTGGTGCTGGCCCGGCTGGTCAGCGCCATGCGGTGGGTTGCACCGTCCAGCTCCGGATGGCCTGTCTCGGGGCATCCGCTCACGCAATGCTCACGCAGTGCTCACGCATCCGCAGTTGGATTCCGGGGATGAAAGTATGTCCATGTGACAGGTGACGAACTGCTGAGCACGCTGAAGAAACTCCGGCGTGCCCAGGTGAACGGTGGCCGGGCCCCGCACAAGCCGCTGCTCGTGCTGTGGCTGCTTGGTCGGTTCGCCGCTACGGGCACCACGGTGGTCACGTACGACGAGGCCGAGGAGCCCGTCAGCCGGATGATCAACGACTTCGGGCCGCCGATGGCCAGCGTGTCGCGGGCCAAGTCACGGGCGGCTATGCCGTTCGTCCACCTGGAGCGCGAGCTGTGGGACCTGCGGGACCGGGACGGAAACCCCATCGGCCCGGACGCCCAGGAGAGCGGCAGCGCCCTGCGCGACCGAGGTGTCCACGGCCGATTGCACCCGCACATCGACCGTCTGTTGGCCGACACGGGCACGCTGGCGGCAGCAGTTCGGCTCTTGCTGGAGCAGCATTTCACGCCTGCTCTGGAGACCCCGATCTGCGACGCCGCCGACCTGGACCTTCAGGCACTTGAAGACGTAGCTCACAATCCATCGGCAAAGAAGCGGCCCCGCCGGACCGGATTCGCGGAGGAGGTGCTGCGCGCTTACGCGTACGCCTGCGCCTTCTGCGGATTCGACGGCGCTCTTGGCCGCAACCCCGTCGGACTAGAGGCCGCGCACATCCGTTGGCGCAGCCAGAACGGCCCCGATGAACTAAGTAACGGCCTGGCCCTGTGCTCCCTTCACCACACCCTGTTCGATATAGGCGTCCTTGGTCTTACCCCCAGCCTGTCCATCCAGGTCTCCCAGGCGTACGTGACCCGTAGCGCGGCGGGTCGCACCGTCGACACCCTGCATGGTCAGAACATCACCACGTCCCGCCCCGGACGCCCCGCCGTGAATCCAAAGCACATCGTGTGGCACGGTCGTCAGGTCTTCAAACGCCCCGCGGCGCACTCCTCAGTCAGCTAGGAAAGCAAAGGCGTCGAAGGCTTCCCGGGGGGAGGTCAGGGACGACCAGGACAAGAGGTCACGAAGGCCCTACAACTCGGGCCCGAGGGAGGGGTCCGGGCCGAAATCAGTGACCTGCATGGTGGCTTGACCACCCGGAGGGCTGCTGAGAACCCCTCGGACGCGCACAGGGATGCCTGCATCGTGGCACCGGACAGCCTCGTGGTAGGAGACGTCAGGGAGATCAATCCACACAGACCTGGCGCGACGGTGTATGACCGTCTTGACACCCACCCGCCCAGTTTCGTCATCGGGCTCTCGACTGAGATTGGTGACGATGCCATAGACAATGTGCTCGCGGGTGTAGAGCCTGGTCTTGAGATGGTCGGATACCCGGTTCACGACTTCGATGGCGGCGTGATTGAACTCCACGTGGGGTGAGGACCCAGGGGGCGGTGCCGCCACCCTTGACCAGTTGAAAGTCACATCCAGAGCATCGACTGATTCCGTGCTGACCACTTTACTGAGCGCCTGGCACAACTCATACGAGACACCTTCACCGACTGAGTCGGAAATCTCGCTCGTCGTGGGTTCTCGCTCGGCGCTGGCCATCTCCTCCAATACGCCAAGTGCGCGAGACATCGTGGCAGTTACGCGCCGGTCGAACAGTGTTTCCTCGACTTGGATATCAATCTGTTCCTGCCCTGGGGCATAAACGTCTTCGGAAGACCGGGCCTGACTGATGATCGGCACAATGTACGATCCCCGACGGGTTTGACCGAGCCGCACTTCACGGGCCTGATCACGTGCCCGTGCGGGGAAATTACGGAAGTGGCCCTGTCTGCGGATGGTCGCTGCGGCCGATGCCACGCGCAGCCGCTTGGCGGAGATGAACATCTCATAGCCGGCCTCCAGCGGAATTGAGCCGTCCGCCATCGAGGGGTGTGAGGCTCGGAGGTCGGTTACATCGTGGTAGACCGTCGCGATGGCGTCGTGGACCGCAGATTCATGACGGGTCTCGATCCGGGAGAGGTCGCGGAGCAGGATACGGGACCTCTTCGGGAAGTCCGGTGCGCCCGGCTTCATGGGGATCAGGACGACCTCCTCCGCCGGACCGGGAAGGCTCCACAGCTCGGCAAGGTCACCGCCGGAGACTGGCGTCCAGCCGGTCACCTTGAGATAACTGCGGACCTGCTCAGGACCGAACTCCAACTCGTTGTGCGCCATGTCAGAGCAACCCCCGGGCGGCACCGGTGGTCATGCGCCGCGCTGCGTCGAACATACTGCCCATGGCCTTCACCGTGAGCTGCTGAAAGTCGGGCAGGCGGACAACCGTTGAGACGGTGCCGCGTGCCGTCCCTAAGTCCTGAAGTGAAGCCCAGTAACCATGACAAGACAGAACGATGGATTCCGACTGATGAGTTACCCACCGGCCGATGTCCGGTGGCACGATCAGTAAGGCAAGGTGGCCTGGGGCTGAACGTTCCGGATCTCGCAGTTTGTCGTAGGTCTCGATATCGAGGTCGAAACTATAGCCACCGCGGACAGTACGCGGATTCTGTGTGCATTTGAGTTGAATATCAACCATCAGGCCGCGCGACCTCAGGGTGACGTCAACGCCATCCTTGTCGACGTTCCAGTCGCATATCGTATAGCCGCCCTGTGCTGCAAGGGCGTGCACGTACGCGCGGCTGACCTGTTCCTTCTGCCAACTGGTCGCCTCTAACGCCACTGGCCCCCCTCCCCGTCGCGTGATCGCCAGGATAGGGGGAACGACGTATAGGGGAATAGTGCATACCAAGAACCCAGTGCAGCGATCGGCGTGGGACTGGATTGCAAAGCACGCCAAATTCGAACATACGGTCCATAAAATTCAGAACTGCGCTACGCGGATGGCGTTTGAGCTTGGCGTTTGTGGGTCCGCGCAGACTCGGTGGACGGACGGGACGTGGGTAGGTTCTGTGAATGCTGTCCGCAGGACACGTTGGGATAGAGCCTCAGCGAGGGGCGACCTACGCGGGCATCGGGACACGGCGGAGGATCTGTGGCTTGGGCATGGGAGATCGCTGGGGCAGAACTCGCGCTGCCGCTGCCACGGCGGTGGGTGCATTCGCAGGGTGTCGCCGCGCGGGCAGCGACCCTGACCGTCGTCGTGGGAAACCAAGCCGAACTGCTGCTCTCGGCCGCCGTTCTGCACGATGTGGGGTATGCGCCTCGACTGGCGGTCACCGGGTTTCATCCGTTGGACGGGGCGCGGTTTCTGCGGGATGAGCATGGGGTTGATGAGCGGGTGACGCGGTTGGTGGCGAATCATTCGTTCGCGTTGTTGGAGGCGGAGGAGCGGGGGTTGCGGGAGGTGCTGGAGGCCGAGTTTCCGCTACTGGAGGACCAGTTGTTGGTGGATGCGCTGGTGTATTGCGACATGACGACGACGCCTGACGGGGAGCCGACCACCGCGCCGGAGCGGGTGGCCGAGATCGTAAGCCGATACGGGGCGGACAGCATTGTGGGGCGGTTCATTCGGCGGGCGGAGCCGGAGATCTACGCGGCCGTGGCGCGGGTGGAGGCGGCGATGGGGAACGCTCAGCCGAGGTAGGGGTATGTGCCGGCGAGGTAGTCGCCGATCTGCTGGCGCATGCTGGGGTGGATGTCGTACGCGTCGAGGTCCTTCGGACTAACCCAGCGGACGCCGTCGGCCTCGTCGTTGATGGTCGGCTCGCCGCCGACCGGGCGGCCGATGTAGGTGTTCTCGTACTGCTGGCGGATCTCGCCGTCTGTGTAGGCGACGATGTGCTTGGGGTTGGTGTAGACGCCGAGGAAGCCGGTGATCTCGGCGATGATGCCGGTCTCTTCGAGGCATTCGCGGATCGCGCACTGGGCGGCGGTCTCGCCGATGTCCTGGGCTCCGCCGGGGAGCGCCCATTGGCCGGTGTCGCGGCGGCGTTGGAGGAGGATCGCGCCGGTCTCGTCGACGACCAGGAGGTTGCTGGCGGGGATGAGGGTGTTGGCCTTGGGGGCGTTGGGGTCGTTGTAGTACTCAGTCCTGCCCATGCGCGGTGGCCTCTTCCCAGTCGGGCGTCCAGGGGCGTGCGCCGGCCCAGACGGCGTCGAAGCTGTGAGCGTACGTGTCGAACCAGCCGTTGGTCTCGGCCCACTTGAGGTGGAGGACGGGGTTGGCGCTGGCGGGGTGGCCGTAGATGTGCGGGTTGGCCAGCAGGGTGTCGTCGTAGCGGAAGAGCGAGGTGTAGAGCGTGGTGTCGTGCAGCCGCACTTCGCAGCCGGTCACCGTTAACAGTGACCGGTAGTAGGTGAGGGAGGCGCGGATCTTGGCGGCAAGGGTGTCACCGATGCCTTCCTCGCGGCCCCGGATGGAGACGGCCTGGCCGCTCGGGTCGCCGAAGCACAGCCGTACGCGGACGCCGTCGGCAGCGCGGGCGGCGAGCATACGGACGACGTGCGGGTTGCTCTGGGCGAAGAAGGTGCCGGAGAAGACGAGGAGGTCGATTTGTTCCTGGGCCTGTTGGAGCAGGCCCAGCCACGTCTCCCGCGGGACGCTGGCCCGATTCGGGTACGTGCCGAGCAGCTCCGTGCCCTGGGCGCCGGCCGCCGGCCTGCTCAAAGCCTGTGGGGCGGGCCAGAGGAAGGTCTCCTCCACGCGGAGGTGTTGGGCGACGCGGTGGCGGTGCCGGGGGTGAGGGATGCGTCCGCCGAGCCAGCGGCCGACGGTCTTGGGGTCCACTTCGCACGCCTCGGCGAGCAACTCAGGCGTGACACCACGCTGGGCGAGTACGGAGTGAAGTCGCTCGTTCACAGAAGCCATACAAGTGCAGGGCGCGGCAGGTGAGCAAGCCCGATTGGTCCGCGGCCAGCGGAATCGGCCGTTCCCGTACGGCACCTACGCTGGGCATATGGCGCTCATCGTTCTGTGGGACATCGACCACACGCTCATCGACAACGCCGGTGTGAGCAAGGAGATTTACGCCACCGCGTACGAGGCCGTGACGGGAAGCCGTCCAGTTGAGGCGGCCGTCACCGAGGGGCGTACGGACCGCCTGATCATGCGGGACATGTTCGGCCGGAACGGTGTGGCCGAGCCCGCGTGGCCGGACGTCGAAGCCGCGCTGATCCGCGCGGGCGCGGGTCGGCTTGGAGCGCTCCAAGCTCGGGGAACAGCGCTGACAGGAGTGCAGGACGTACTCAAAGCCGCTGCCGCACAACCTAGTTGGGTCTCCTCGGTGCTGACAGGCAACATCGCCGCCAACGCCCGCGTGAAGCTCTCGGCTTTCGGCCTGGACGCCCTTCTTGACCTGCCGGTCGGGGCGTACGGCGCCGACGCCGAGGAGCGTCCACACCTGGTGGACGTCGCCCGTCGCCGCGTTCAGCGCGACCGCGGCCTCCCCGCCGGCTCTCCCGTCGTGCTGGTGGGCGACACGCCCCGGGACGTCGAGGCCGCCCTGACCTCGGGTGCGCACATCATCGCCGTGGCCACCGGTGTCGACAGCCCCGCCGCACTCGAAGCCGCCGGCGCCCCCGTCGTCCTGCCCGACCTGTCGGACACCGACCGCGTCCTTCGCCTCCTGGAGGACATCGCGCGAGCCTGAAAACGTCCCAGGACGTCCTGGGCGCGTCCCTTTACGCGGTGACGCGGTCCCGTGCAGCCCGGCCACGATCAGGGCCTCAACCCAGGCACCACGCCCAGGGAGGTCACCATGATCACGGAGATCACCGGCATCAAGACGATCCGGATGCTCTACCTGCAACTGCTCTACCGCTGCAACTTCGCCTGCCAGCACTGCTTCCACGGCGAACGCCTCCAGCACGCCGACGCGTTCACGCTTGAAGAAGCCATCACGCTGATGCGGCTGATGCACAAGGAGTGCGGCACCGAGGCCGTCAACCTCCTCGGCGGCGAGCCCTTCGTCTACAAAGATCTGCCCGAGGTCGTCCGGTACGCCAAGCAGGAGCTGGGCCTGCACGTGGAGATCTGCACCAACGGTTACCGCATCGAGCGCCGCCTCACCGAGATCGCCCCTTACCTGGACCTGCTGCGGATCTCGCTGGAGGGCAACGGCGCCACCAACGACGCCATCCGCAAGTTCGGCAGCTACCAGGGCGCCCTGTCCGCCCTGGCTCACGCCCGCGACCTGGGCATCCCCACCGGCGCCACCATGACGGTCAACGCCCGGAACATCGACGAGGTCCTGCCGCTCGCCCGCACCCTCCAGGACTACGGCGCAAGGCAGTTGAAGCTCCACCACCTGCGGCCGGTCGGCAACGCCGCCCACCACCCCGAACTCCTCATCAGCGGCACTGCCGCGTACGGCCGCCTGCGCGAGCAGCTCCGCACCGCCGACAACCTCACCATCGAGGTCATCGTGGACGAGGACCTGTCGGAGGACGGCGCACCCGAGGTCTGCGAACCGCTCAGCGGCACCGCCGCCATCCCCCGGATCGAGGCCGACCCGCGCGGCGCACTCACGATGTCCTGCAAGGCGGTCGGCAAGGACGCGAACGCCTTCTGGTACGACAAGGAAGCCGGGCACGTCGTCCACCGCCCCTCCGCCACCGACGAACTCGCCCTCGCCGTGCCCGGCGTGATCTACGCCCGTGCCTGACCAGCCGCTCTTCGAGAGCCTTGAAGGGTTACGCGGCACCGGGAAGTCCACCGTCGCACCGCTGCTCGCCGCAGCCCGCAGGGCGGTCTTGGTCCCCACCGTGCCCGCGCTCTACCTGTCGCTGCGCCGGGAGATCGACGCTCGGGACAACGTTGAAGCCCGCATGGCCTTCTACCTCTCCGCCCTCTTCACCGCCACCGACGACATCCGCCGGCACCTGTCCGCCGGCACTCCGGTCGTCGTGGACAGCTACTTCGCCCGCTGCCTGGCCAACCACCGCGCCTTCGGCTCCCGCCTCGGCATCACCCTTCCGCCGAACCTGCCGGAGCCCGTCACGTACAGCCTCGTGTGCGATGAGACCGAACGCCGACGCAGACTCGCCGCCCGCCACAAGCCGACCTCACGCTGGGACGGCCTCGCCGAAGAGGTCGCCGAGCAGATCACCCACGCCTACGCCCCCTTCCCGATGCACCGCGTGAACACCACGGGCCGCACGCCCGAACAGGTCGTCCACGCCATCCTCGACGTCACTGCCCAAGGAGCCAGCGGTGCAGACCCTGAGCCGGTGGGAGCACACCCTCACCTTCTTCCCCCAGTTCCGCGCGGCCCTGTCGGAACATGGTGGCCCTGACGCGACTGTGCTGGTCATCGGCGCGAGCGACGGCAGGCTGGTACTGCCGTTGGCGGCAACCGGCCACCGTGTCACTGCGATCGAACGAGACCCGGTAGCCCTTCAGGGCGGACTCGTCCGCCTGCCCGACGGCACCGAGGCCCACGCCCCCGGCCTGATCGAGCGGCTTCAGCAGGAAGGGCTGTCCGATCGCGTGGACATCGTGGAAGGGAACTTCCTCGACGCCGGGCTGCCCGCCGACGCGCAGTACGACGCCGTCTGGACGAGCTGTTCCTGGAATTACAGTGCCAACCACCACCGTCCCCTGGCCGACTTCATCACCCGTATGCAGGGCCTCGTGCGCGTCCACGGTCTGTTCGGCGCGGAGTTCATGATGCCCGTCACGGCCCGGCACCACCTGAGCGAGCACTACACGTCCGCCGAGAAGCTCAGCCAGCGCTTCTGCGACTGGTGGAACATCCAACTGACCGTGAGAACTGTGCAGTTCACCGAGCTTCCACACATCGGCCAGCCTCACCCGCACACCCATCCCATGGGCGTACTCCTGGCGACCCGCACCTCCCAGTGACCTCCGAAAGGGCATGAACCGATCATGAAGCACGAATACGAAGCGAAGTTCCTCGCCGTCGACGTGACCGGCCTCCAGGCCAAGCTGGCAGGGCTCGGTGCGGTCCAGGCGTTCCCCCGCACCCTGCTCACCCGGAAGATCTTCGAGAGCGACGTCCTCGACGGCTCCCAGTGGGTACGCCTGCGCAACGAGGGCACCCGCACCACCCTCACCCTCAAGCAGGTGACCGACGCCACGTCCATCCACGGCACGACCGAGATCGAGACCGAGGTCGGCGACCTCCACGCCATGGCCGAGATCCTCACCAACCTCGGCCTGCGAGAGGTCCGTTACCAGGAAAACTTCCGCGAGGAATGGCAGCTCGGCGACGTCGCCTTCGACTTCGACACCTGGCCCGACCTCCCCACCTTCCTGGAGATCGAAGGACCCGACGAGCCGTCCGTCCGCGACGCCGCAGCCCGCCTCGGCCTCGACTATTCGGAAGCCCGCTTCGGCAGTGTCGACGCCATCTACAAGAGCGAGGCCGGCCGCGACATCCTCGCCGAACCCACCCTCCTTTTCGCCGACACCAACAAGAGCGGCGAGCCCGCGGCGGCCCTGCGAAGGCAGTGAGCACCGGAGAGCAGAGCTGTGCTGACGAAAGTCTCCTTACAGCACCGGGTCATCCCCGGAATTGCCGCCTTCGCCCGCGGCGGCCTACCTGAACCGGCATCCACTGATGACAACAACGACTGGACCGACGGCTACTGCTGGCTGTTCTGCGGCCAGCAGTGGACCCGCGTCCTGTGGATCGGCCCGGCGAACGTCGCCGGAGTCCAAGCACCGATGTACGCATGCGGACCCTGCATCCACGAACTCCAGGAACGGGCCTGGCAGGCAATACTCCTAGCCGACGGCCCAGCACAGCCCGGGACAGCCCCGCCGCCGGCGCCGGGACAGTCGCCGACAAAGAGCGCCGGCGCGAAACACCGAAGTCGCCGGGCCTAACTACGGAAATTGCTCGCTCAGCCGCGGATGAAATGAAGATGGGTCCGGCCACGGAGGGGTCCACAAACGCGGTGGACCCCTCCGAACTGCTCCGCACAGCAGTCGGTTGGTGGCCGACCTACGACCTCTTGGGTGCCCGTCGGTCAGGCGCGTCGGTCGGTCGCGACGCCTGTACGTGTCCCGAGGCGGCTGGCGTACCTCGGGCGGTGGTGCTGCGGGCCTGGGGTGCATGGGCGCGTCGGTTTGGGATCGCGGTGAGGCGCCAGTTGATGACTTCGGCGCGTGATTGGACGGTTTCAAGTTCGCGTTCGGGTGCTACCTGCCGGAGGAGGTTCGGGAGGTGGTGTCCGGCGCTTTCGGCTTGGGCAAGGGTGGTCGCCAGTGCGGGCCAGGCGGCGTCGGCCAGGATGCGGTCGGCTTGGTCGGGGATGGCCTGCCGGACGGCGGTCTGGAATCGCTGGGCCGTTTCCGGGCGCGGAGTGCGGTGGGCGAAGTCGGCCAGGACCGGGGCTGCGGCCTGCTGATAGCCGGCGTGCAGGTGGGTGACCTTGGCGTGGGCGGCGGCTGCCTGCTGCTGGTAGCCGCGCTGCTCGTACTAGCGGGCGGCGGCGATGGCCAGTTGTAGGAGGGTGAAGATGACGGCTACGGCGAGGCCGCCGGGGTCCGACGGGGCGTGGACGAGGTTTTTGGCCGCTGCTCGCAGGGCTGCTGCTGTGGTGGGGTCGGCGCGGATGGCGGAGCGGCGGGCGCGGTTGAACTCGGTAGCCGCCGGGAGTTCAGCCTGGGTGTCTGGCGGTGCACTGCGGGCGGTGGTGTGCAGGAGGTCTCCGAGCGCGGACATCCAGGAGACCCTCGGCCACTCCTCCATCGCGATCAGCGCGGACACCTACACCAGCCTGCTGCCGGAGTTCGACCGCGCCATCGCCGAACGCGCGGCCGGTCTCATCCCGCGCGCCGCCCACCCGGACCAGCCGAAAAGTGCTCCCACGTTGGCCGTCGTGCCGCAGCCGGACGCGGCGTCCGCTCACGCATCGCTCACGCAGAAGGCCCCGGACGAGGGGTCCGAGGCCGACGGCGAAGCCGCCAGACGACCAAAACTGCAGGTCATCCGGGGTGAAAAGAAGAGCCCCCTGTCGGATTCGAACCGACGACCTTCGCTTTACAAGTTCCCTCGGGGTGGGCGGCTGACCTGCGGCGATGGGGACCGTAGTGCCTCTGAACAGCCAAAACACCGTTCACCGGTTGCCGTCGGTTCGCGTCAGTTTCCAGGCCCATGTGTGCTGAATCCGTGCCATCAGCGCCTTATGACGGGTCACAGGCGGACTCGCCTGCACGATCAGTCAACATCGACTCCGTGGGCGCGCGCGAGGCCGTCGAGCCCGTCGGACCAGCCCTGGCCGAGCGCCCGCAGCTTCCAACCAGGCTGCCCGTTGACCTGATGCCGATAGAGCTCCGCAACGACCATCGCCCTGATGTTCGAGTCAGGTGCTGGTTGGAACGTCCACGCGGCCCTGCTGGCACAGTCCAGGTACAGCGAGGCGTGCCGAAGAGAGCCACAGGTAAGACCGGTGTCGACATCCATGTTGATGGCGATGGTCACACGGTGGACGTCAGAGGGAAGGGCGGCCAGATGAACGGTGGCTCGCTCGACCGTGGACCAGCCTTCCCTCTGCTTGCCCAGGAGGCGAGCCGCGCCCTGGGCGGCTGAGGGCTGGTTGTAGAAGACGAAGTCGTCGTCGGAGCTGACACGGCCGTTCGCGTCTGTGAGGAACAGTGTGAGATCTGCGTCCGCACCCGCGAACGTGAAGGCGACTAGTAGGCCATCCCATGCCTGCTCCGGGAGTGGAACTGTCTGCCCCGGAGTCATCGCCACCGGTTCCGGCGCCAGAGGCGGAGAGGAAACAGCCGCTGTGGACCGCTGCGGTTCAGCCTCTTGCTTCCAATCGGAGAACGCACGAGCCTGGTACGGATCTTGCACTGTCCCGTGGTCGCGATCGAGGACATTCGCGCGTAGATCACCGTCCAGGTCTGCCATTGGTGACGCGCTTGGTTCCCCGTCGTCCTGAACGTGTTCCAGTAGGCTCTGCAGGCCCGGGAGTCGGCTGGTATCGAGGGGCTTGATCGCGCTGGACAGGTTCCCGGATGAGGTCGTGGTCACCGAACATGCGACGTCCTGTCCGATGTCCATAAACCGCAGGGAGTCCTGCGGCTCCCGCCACGGGCCGGCCTCAATCGTGCGCCGCGTCCACTGTCCGTACGCGACAAAGCCAAGGCGCATGGTGTCAGGTAGCCGCGTAAGCACTGCCAGGTCAATGGCCATGATCCCCGGCGCGGTGGCAAAGCCCTCCTTGAGGGTTGCGATGATGTTGGACCCCAATGACGTCAACCACCACAGCGTGCGGTCCCGCTTGGTGAGCGCCTTGAGGGTTTGGCGGCCACTGGGCGTGAAGCTCGGCGTCTGGTTGGGCAATGAGTCAATGTCAGGCTGGCGAATCACCACGGAAAGCGTTGACCCATCGACACCCACAGCGCAGCCCGAGGCAGGGTTGTCGGAGAATGCGAAGTTGACCGCCTCGCAGACGGTCGTCTCATCGTTCGCCACAAGTGCGCGCCACCAGTCCTCCGCCTCCGTCCGCATTTGCTCGTGAAGGGCACGGAGGCGAGCGGTCTCCGACGCGAGATACGCAGGAGCGTCGGCATCGGCAGCCTGCTTCGCAGCCGCACGGTCAGCACGAGCGAGAACGCCGATACCGCTCAAATGAAAGGACCGTGCTTCCGAGCGCGCCCAAGGCAGACCGAGTTGAGGAGGGGCCTCTACCACCGGTGGATGTGCTTGCGGGAACTCCTGCAAGTGCACGCTGGTCGTCTGTCGGCGCATCTCCCGCAGCTGCGCGATTGCCGCGTCCCGCTCTGCGTCTTGACGCGCCCGCTCCACCTGGCGTCGAACGCGTTCCAACTGGGTCGCGGAAGGGACTGCGGCTCGCGTCCGAGTCGCGCGACGCGTACTCGTACGACGCCGCCTTCCACCGAGTGCACCAGATGCGTAGAGGGGTCCGAGCCCCGAGGAGACGCGTGCTCCGCCCCGGCCAACACTGACTCGAGCCAGGCGGGGACCAGCCGACGCCCGCACTCCACGAGTGGAAACCCGCACGCTCATACCGGGAACACCCACCCGAAACCCAAACCCCATTGCACCCTCCCCTTGTTGCGAAGCAGCATTTTGTCACCTGTTGCGAGCCAGTATGGGCAATAACGACACATCGCTGCCCCAAGGCACCCTTGGGGCAGGGCCGAAGATGTGTCATCAGCGTGATCTGCGATTTCAGCGCAGTGTTCGGCTGACCGTCATCGGCTTAAGAGGCCCGGTGTTTGGAGGAGACGATGATGCCATCGGGCCGAGGTCGCACTGAGTTGGCGACTTCGACTTTCGATACCGGTGCGGAGCGACGGACCGCAAGATCTCGCGCAGTTTGCAATCGCGCCGGCGCTGTGATTTCTGGCCTCGAACGAGGGCGGTGAGGCTGTGGGCTGCGGCTTGTTCGGGGTCGCCGCGGCCGAGGTCGGCAGTGGCGAGGGTGGCCAGGCCGCGGGCGTGGGTCGCGTACGGCTTCGGTGGCGTAAGTCTGGGCCAGGTACCAGTCGCCGAAGCTGATCAGAGCTTCGGCGAGTTGGGCCTCGATTGGCCGGGCTGGACGTAACCGAGTTCGGCGGGCTCGTCGCCGGGCGGATGCGGGCCGCTGCGGTCTTGACGGCTTGAGGTACAGGACACAGGTGGAACGCACGTTGCCCCGGACATCCCATGGCGAGAGCCGTCCGGGGAGAACCTGGATACGAAGGGTGAACGTTTGGACCGGGCCGCACTACCGGCCCGGTCCGAGGCCGATCAGCGCTCAGGAAGCGCCAACAGGTTGTTCGTCCACACGCCGTCGGCCCGCGTCTGCAGGTACTTCGGACCGTACGCAGGCGTACGGACGAAGACCTGGGCTCGGTTGCCCCGGAGTCTTCGGTGTACGCCTGACCGTTCTCCTACTCGATCCACTTGACGAGCGTGGCAACTATCGACGGGGGCGACCCGCTACCGCTCCCGGCCGCCTGTAGGCACCACCAAGGCCGCGGTGCCGCGGGGAAAATAGTCAGCTCTCTGCTGGGCTCGCGCCACCCTCGTTGGTGGTGGTCCTGTGCCACAAGGCGACGGTGGCGGCAGCGTGCAGTGCGAGCGCCGCGTCCTGCTTGGACACCTGCTGCATGAGACCGTGCAGCGCCCTGTTGCGCAGGTTCAGGCTCAACGGGTCCGACAGCAGCAGCGTCAGGTAGGCCCGCTCGGCATCGGGCGTACGCCCCTTGAGTCCGGCAAGCAATTCGCCGAGGCCGACGAAGGTTCCCAGGCCGTTTCGCGCGGCCGCCGGTTCCGTGTAGACGACCAAGCCCAGTTCCATCGACGCTGACCGAAGCGCCGTTTCCAGGCGCGGAACGGCGCATAGGAGGGCCTCTTCGTACCAGCCTGCGGCAAAGTGGCCGAAGGCGCGCACCAGACCGCCGGAGACCTGTCCGTCGAATATACCCCCGGTCAGGAAGCCAGCAATCGCTTCCGGCGTCGTCCGGGGGTCAGCCACGATCCGGCCGAGGATCTCGCCTGCGAACACGCCCCAGGACGTGATGCCGCGCGTGTCGTGATCGATGACGGCCTGGGCGAAGCGAGCGTCGTCTCCGGAGAGGATCTTGACGGGCAGTCCCTGCACGTTGAGCTTGACGAGCGTAATCAGATAGTAAATCGGCGATTCGCGCATTGCGGCGCGCACCTGCTCGGCGACTGCATCGCGATCGGCCTGGACAGGGCAGTAACTGCCGAACCTGGCGAGCCATGCGCGTGGATCGTCTCCCGCGAGGAACTGGCCAATGAACGCCTCGACGTGCTCGGACGGAAGGTTTACCTCTGCGGAGAACTCGACGAGACCCTGGTCGCCGCGGCTAATTTCCTGCAAGCGCACCAGCAGGCGCTGCGTGTCCTCGCGTAGACCCATTGTGCGCGCCACCGCCAGGGCCTGTTCAAGGTCGCGAATCGCGACCAGCGGTGCGGCGGCGTCTTCCGCTGCCTGTTCCCACAACTCCACGATGTCGGTGGCGACGGTCCGGCGCGTCTCGGGATCTGCCCCTGCCAACTGCAGGCGCAACTGCATGACCGCACCGAGGCTGAAGGGATCCGCGCTGAACGCAGTACCGGCGACGTCTAGGAGGCCGGCCAGTTCCACGGGACGTTGCTTGGCCGGCAGCGCGGCCAACCGGGTCAGTAGCCGCAGGCACGGTCCTGGCATCGGCTCGGGAGTCGCCAGAACTTGCTTCGCCGCCGAAACGAGTTCCCCGACGGTCTCGACGGCGTGCTCCTTCATCCCCGCCTCGGCGGTGATGTCAAGCGCCCGGGTTAGACAGTCGGCTCGATACACTTCCGCGATACTCGGGTAGCCCCACAGTGCACGCAGGGCCTGCTGTGCCGCCTGCGCGTACACGTAGGGCTTGGCACCGAACCGTCGCAACCACAGCAGATCCGCGAGCCGCGCGACCACCAGCGGATATGCGGCAAGCAGATCAAGAGCATCCACCCAGGCCGAGAGCGTCTCCTCCGTCGCCTCACCCAGCGGCTCAGGATGGCAGCTTCCACCGATCTCGAACATCGGAGCGTAGATTCGCGAACCCGGATCCTTGAGATGCGGTCGTGGCACTGGGTGGTACTGCAACGCTCGAACGACGGAGGCGGCGTGCGCCTGCGGTTCGGGGCCGAGTAGCGCGATCATGCGCGCAGCCGTCTCGGGCTGGTCCAGACCCTCGTCAAGGGCCTTCTTCAGTGCGGCGATCGTTCTGTCGTGCCACTCGTGCGCCAGCGTCATGTCCATGCCCTCGCTGTAACCGCCCCTCGCAAGGCTTTGACGGATCGTACGCCGCCTTCCGCGGTCACTCAGGCGATTTTCTGTAGGCACCGCATAGTCCGCATACATAGGCGCGTGAGCACGAAGCGTTCGGACGTTCGGCCACTGGAGGGCCTAAACTGTGCCCCTCGAGGAGGCTGCTAGCGACAGGAGAGTCAGCGAAACAAAAGGTCGGTCACATGGGGCGTGCCCTAATACTTGGTGAAGCTCCCTGTCAGGTTCGAACCGACGACCCCGGCTTTACACGTTCCCTCGGGGCGGGCGACTGGCCTACAGTGACGCGGCTGTCACGTGGCTGATCATCAGAAACAGCGTTCAGCCCTTCCCAGTGGTGCGGGCGGTTTCCAGGCTTGTGCGTTCTGAGCGTGTGCCAGTGGACAAGCAACCCGGCAGGTCAGCCGCGGGGCTCCTCGAACGCCGCTACGTCGCCTTCCACGGCGTGAGGAGCGCCAGATGCCTTCGAACAGCGTCTATATACGCTTGCTCATACGGCTTCAGCGACCGGAGGTCGACCACACTGAAGGGAATGTTCATGGAACTATCGCGCCTAATGGCGGGAGACAACCAGGCGTCATGCATCGCGACTCCAGAGGTCCGTCGCATTTGAAGCAGCAACTCCGCGTATGCTTTACCCACATCCTCTGACTCCACTGCAGTCCAGGCTAGGTGGTAGGCGAGCCTGGACTGTATGTCGCGCAGGGCTTCGGAGAGTCGGTAGCGCTCTTCCGTGGGTTGGTCACGCCGACGCCGACGTATGGCGAAGGGCATCTCGTTGTACGCGCTGTACGCCGCGTAGGCCTCCGCGAACGCTGCCGAGAGGCGATCCCGCTCCTCTTCTTTGGACCTCCGTCGCGTTTGCCAAAGATTGATGGCCGCTGTGACAAATGCAGCCAAGACAACCCCGGACAACACCGTGGTCGTCAACATGCTGACCGCGCTGCTCTGTAATTTTCCGGCCCCTGCGGCGTTACGGAGGCCGCCGGATAAAGCGAACAGGGCCACCGGGGATGTGACCACGGGCGACCTCCCCGTCCCTCATGCCTCTGGTGGCGCATGGGGTGCTTCCTCACCCGGCCACTCGCCGGTGCGCCGCCACCATTCTTCCCGAAGAAGATGCGCCACGACCAGTCCCAGGAGTACCTCCGGGCCGTCCCTCAGTCTCCAGCGCTGCTCCGGCGGATCGTACGGGTACCACATGCACAAGGAACGATCCGTGTACCGGTGGGGCGAGCGAGATGGTCCATCCGCGTATACCCGTGGAACTAGGGCGTTCCTGCGCGTGAACACGATCGTGACGCTACGTACAGGCAGATCGTCCACTCGCAATCTGACGTTGATCGAGAATGCACCGGGGAAATCAGGGTGCGTCGTCATGATCCGGGCGACCTGACCGCACGCGATCAGGCGTCGCACGAAGACAATCCGCGCGGCCGGCCTGGCGTACCAAGCCGGTATATTCCAGGCCGGCCGCGGGGTCACTCGTTCGCTCCGGGTTCACCGTAAGCTCGCGTGGCAGGCAAAGACCTTGCAACTCCGCTCAAACCCAGCGCTGTGGTAGTGACAATGCCAGTTCCGCGAAGAAGGGTGGCCTTGGGCGCCAAGGTGGGCGGGGGCTCTTTTACGTATCCACCCCTGCCAAACACTCTGTAGAGAGCCGCCTTGACCGCGTCACGATCGTCGTCCTGCTCCAGCGCATCCGTCATTGCCTCCGCAGCGATGCGAAGTCGGCGTTCGGCTCGCGTACGGTCGATCAGCAACCGGACGTTCGGCGACACTTCCGCCGGGTCCTGTGTTGCAGCGCCTGAACGTACGCGATTCGCAGCCTCATTGAGAACGGTGGTCACCGCAACTGCGACTCCCATACCAGGCTTGATGAACTCCCATGCCCAGACGGTCAGGTTGTGGGAGGAGAAGCCTGGCTCAGCCCACTGCTTGTTCCACGCCTTGAGGAGTCGTACCGCACGACGACGCGTCCGCCTTTCCGACGACGTGCCGGAGGTGAACAGGTCGACGTGCCCCTCAGGGTCTGATGCCTCCCACACGTTGGTCTTGAGGTTGGGAATCCATAGTCCAGCCCTCCCTTTCCTGGTCAGGGCCACCACCAGGTCCACCGTTGGATCCTGGTCCTCTACGGGGTCTCCGAAGAAGATTTTGGGCCCACGTTTCGAGGTCGTACATCGAGCGTTGCGGTACTTCTCGCGGACTGCTGGCCCGAGCACGGCGCACAACTCAGACGTGATCTGGTCGGGTGTCTCCCCGCCACCGTCAGGGCCGAGTTCCGGGTACTGACTGCGGTTCAGAACCAGCCCACCGTCGCCGTCGCCGACGGGGTGGATGAATGTCCGCTGAGCCAACGAACCACTTGAGTAGGTTCGCAGTGCCCCGTGGAAGCCTTCGGCGATGGAACGAACAAGGCTCAGCCGGTCTCGTGCTGCAGAGAGGGGCGCAGGGTGCGCATCGATCTGGCCGCGTACCTCGGTCAGTGCGTCATCGGTGTATCCCATCAGGGGTTCCTCCTCTTGTGCTGTTCGGTGATGAGCGTGTCTTGCCCATACCTCAGCCACATGGATCGAGAGTTTGTCACTGTTTGAGATGTCGAACAGTGCGTGATCAAGCTAGCACGTGTCGTTTGAGATGTCGAACACTGATAGAAAGGAGCGACCAACCCAAGGAGGAGGGCGATGGCCCGGACCCGCGTGAACGTGGTCGCCCTATACGCAGCCCTGGACGCCGCACGGACAACAAAGAAGCTGTCGTGGCGGCAGCTGGCAGCGGAGGTGGGAGTGAGCCCCTCAACCATGACGCGCCTCGCCAACGGACACCGGCCGGACGTCGACGCCTTCGCGGCACTGGTGCACTGGCTAGGTGCGCCGGCGGAGAGCTTCATGGTCGACTCCGAGATTGGCAGCACGAGGCAATCAGCGGGAGAGCCAGAGCTACTGGTGCAGCTAGCCCCTCTTCTTCGATCTCGTAGCGATTTGAGCGAAGAAGATGTTAAGTATCTGGAAGAGGTGATCGGCGCGGCAATGCGTCGCTTCACAGCAGAACGGGACGCCCGTACGGAGTGAAGCATGGCAGAGCGATGGACCAAGTCGGCCTTGGAGGAGCTTGCCCTAGAGGAGCGCTCTCACATAGGAACGACTCCGTTCGACTGCCTAGACTTATCGCGGCTCTGCAGTGAATGGGGAATCCCGGTCTACGCAATCAGCCACCTCGCCGATCAAGGCTGCTCCGCTGAGGCGTTGAAACACTTCGCAGACGATCAGCCGGGACGTTGGTCTGCAGCTCTAGTGCCCGCGGGAAGCGGACGCTTTATCATCGAGAACTCTTCTCACTCACCACAACGACGCCGGTCGAACGTGGCCCATGAGATGGCCCACCTGCTGTTGGAGCACGAGTTCGACAGCATTCTTTTCAGCGATGATGGGTGCCGTTCCTTGGAGCCTGGTAGGGATCCGCGTGAGAAGCAAGCTCTCGCACTGTCTGCAGAACTTCTGGTACCCAAGAAGGCCGCCATTAGAGCTGCGATCAACGGTTGGCCAGACGACCGGGTGGCCCAGCATTTCGATGTCAGCATCGAGTTCGCGCGCATGCGCATGAACCCATCAGGTGCGAGGGAAATCGCAAGACGTTACCTGGCCAAACGAGCGTAGCCCCCAGCAGCATCAACCGGCCACCACATGCATGTGGTGGAGAAGAAGAAGCGCTGCTACCGCGTTGGCCGAGCGGATCTCGCCGCGTTCGATCAGGGAGGGGACCGCGGAGAGCGGGACCCATTCGCGGCGCTCGGATTCGAAGTCGTCCTCGGGGTGGCCGATGTGTTTGGCGTTGGTGGACCAGTAGACGTGGTGGCGGCCGTCGGTGAGGCCGTTGGAGGGCTCGACCGTCAGGAGGTGCTGCAACGGCCCCAGGCGCCAGCCGGTTTCTTCGAGCATTTCGCGGGCGGCTGCGGCTTCGATGTCCTCGCCGTCTTCGACGACGCCGGCGGCCAGTTCCCAGCCCCAGTTGTCGGTGATGAAGCGGTGGCGCCACAGCAGGAGGGCTTCGCCGGCTTCGTTGACGGTGGTGGCCAGGGCGACGGGGCGTTGGCGGATGAGGTAGTGGTCGAGGTGACGGCCGTCGGGGAGTTCGACGTCGGCGAGGTTGAGGGTCAGCCAGGGGTTCTCGTAGACGGTCTTCTCGCCGTGGTTCTTCCAGACCGACATGGGCGTGCTCCATCCCTGGTTGCCTGTGGGGTGCCTGGGACGGTATTGCATCGGCCCGGTCACAGCGGCAGGGACAGCGACGCGTCGATCTGCTCGACAGCGTCCCGTGCGGTGGCTGAGCCGTGGTCGGCGAGCAGGCCGCGCAGGCGGACGAAGCGGTCGCGCAGGCGCTGTGATTCCTGGCCCTGGGCGAGGGTGAGGGCGGTGAGGCTGTGGGCGGCGGCCTGCTCGGGGTTGCCGCGACCGAGGTCGGCGGTGGCGAGCGTGGCCAGACGGTGCGCGGAGCCACGGGCGTGTGCCTGGGCGCGTACGGCTTTGGTCGCGTAGGTCTGAGCCGGGATCCAGTCGCGCACGCTGATGGGCACTTCGGCAAGCTGCGGCTCGACCAAGCCCGGTGGGACGTAGCCAAGTTCCGCAAGCTCGTCGGCCGAGCGAGCCGCGCTAGGTTCTAGGCGTCGGAGTCGCACGCGCAGATATCGCGACCACAAGCGTCGGTGATCTACTCAGCACATGGTTCGCAGCACTGCCACAACAACTCGGACTTCCCCTTGAACTGCTGACGGATCGGGCAGCACAGCGCTGATTCTGTCCCGGTCCGCGGCCACCCGACTCATTAACTCCTTGCTATCAGCCGGACCACCCGTCCGTTCAGCCGAGGTCCAAGACGAGTGAGTTGTAGATCGGTGCCCCAGGCCACGGTTGGGATAGGCCGATCGTGCGGTAGCCCCAGGCGGCGTAGGCGGATTGGGCGGGGGCGGCTTCGGGTTCGGGGCGGGTGGTGAGGGTGACGCGTTCGACGGGTTGGCCTGTCACGAGGGCGTCGTGGAGGCGGCGGGCGATGCCGCGGCGGCGCCACGGGGCGCGGACGGCCAGCTCGATGATGACGAAGGTGCGGTCGCCGGTCTCGGTGGTGAAGTCGTCGGGGAGCGGGGTGAGGGCGCTCTTCCACCAGGTCGTGTCCGGGGGCAGGCGGTAGCCGAAGGTGAAGCCGACCGGCGCGCCGTCGCTGTCGCAGGCAACGGCCATGCGGAAGCCGGGGCGCTGGGTCTGGCGGGCGAAGCGTTCCAGAAACTCCGCGACATCCCGGGGACCTTCGAGGTACGGCGGTTCGGCGTACGCCTCTTCGTACACCGGCAGGATGGCGTCGAGCTGCTCGGCGGCGTCCTGGCCTTCGTGTACGCCCACGGTCACCTCAATGCTGGTCATCTTGTGCTCTCCGCTTCCTGGATGTGGTGGCTGAGGACTTCGACCGGCTCGCGCACGCCCGCACTGCCGGTTTCGGCGAGCAGGTCGCGCACCTCGGCGAGGCGGTGCAGGACGCGACCCGACTGGACCTCAGCGAGATGGCCGAGGGAATCCACGGCCTCGGCCGCGCCCTTGTCCGCCTCTCCGGCCCGGACGAGGCCGCGTGCGAGAGTCAGCCGGTACAGGGCACGGTTGCGGCCGTACTGGCTCTCCTGGTGGGACAGCGCGGCCTGGAGGTACGGGATGGCGGCGCGGTGGTGGCCGAGGTCGGTGAACAGCAGGCCCTGGGCGAAGTCGAGTTCGGCCCGCCCGTGGAAGTCGACCCAGGCCGGCCCTGGGCGGCCTTTCGCGGCGCGTTCGGTCAGGCGCATGGCGTCGGCCAGTGCCCGGCGGGCCTCCGGCGCGTCTCTTATCGCCGCCAGCGCACGGGCCTCGCGAGTGGCGAGCAGGCTCTCCAAGGCGGTGGAGCCCAGCGCCTTGGCCTTGCGCCGGGCGGCGCGAGCCAGCTCCAGGCCGTCACGGGGGCGATCGACGTGCACGGCTTGCAGGCTCATGCTGGCCATCACCAGGATCTGCAAGCTGTCGTCCCCGAGCATGGTCGCCGAGGTGAGCGCGTCCCCCCAGTAGCGCGACGCGTCGTTCTGCGCGCCTGCGTCGTAGGCGAGCCAGCCGCAGTGCTCGGCGGTCTCTCCCGCGAGCAGGTGGAGTTGGCGGCCGATGCTGTCAGGGTAGGTGCCGGTGTTGATGACGCGGCGGACGCGTGCAAGGTGACGTACGGCTAAGGGCCGTACGTCGGCGGAACCGTACGCGTTGTCCAAGGCGAACAGGCTACGCAGGCCTTCGCGCAGTTCATTGAGGTGAGCGGTACCGACGGCGCTGTCGGTGGTGAAGGTGGCGCCAACGGCTGTGCCCAAGGCTCCGCTGAGCAACGCTCGTCGCTCGATGCCGTGCGACGAGTCGTAACCGGGCAAGCCGGCGGGAGGCTGCGGGAACCCGCGGTCTGCCGGGGAGGTGCCGAACATGGCGTGCAGCGTGCGCCACGCAGCGGCCCGCGGGCGCGGCGGATCAGGCTGCTTCCAGCGTCGCAACTGGCGTCCGGTCACGGTGACTTCCTCGCCGATCTCCTGTGCCGTCCTGGCGAACGCGGCCAGGAACGTCGTCGACAGGGACCATCCGCGGTCGTAGCACTCGCGCTCGAACCGTGTCTGCTCGGGCATGCGTTCCTCCTGCCTCCGAGATCACCGTAGCGCCGGGTGGGACCGTGAAAAGTCCGCGCTGCCGCGAAAAGTCCGCCCTGGCGTCCGAGGGCATGTCCGCCGGGAGCCGCCGCGAACCGGTTGTCTCAGTGCACTGGCACAAGGAGGCACGCCATGGTGCAAGAGGACGACAGGGGAAAGGCTCCTGTCGCAGACGACGACCGGCCGCAGGTGCCGCCCGAGCTTGTGGACCTTCGGCCCGATGCCCCGGTGCCGCCACTGGTAGAGGGTGGCCACCGGCACGCCCAAGAACTCCGACACCTCCACCGGAGTGGCCAGCGCACGCCGCACCCCTGCTACATCATTCTTCGCCTTCTGCAATCCTTCTCGCTTTCTCCTCCGCCGAACGGCGGCCGTTACAGAACCCAGCCACGAGCGACCGGGAAGGACACAACCGTAGGAGCAGAAAGGCTGCCGACCAAATAATTCGGCACTTGACTCTGAAATATCGTGAAGGATGCCAACCGGCGGCCGGACCAGAGGTAACGTACAGAACTCAAACCCGCCGACCAGCCGCCCCATCACAGCACCTCACCAGGAGACATGCCGCTCCAGAACTTCTGGCGCGGGAAGCTGGCACGGAATGTGCCGCCAACAAAACGACAGGCTTAACGGGGTCGTAAATTCATCCCCGGACACTGCGACCAGGCACCCGGATGCGAAAAAGAAAAAGCCTGAACCAGTGTTCAACGGAGCGGGCGACGGGTACCTTTACCAAGCCCGTTAACCGAATACAGAGGGAGCAGAACCGCTTGTTCATAACGAACACCCCGCACCACCGGACCGGTGCCTGATGGCCCGCGTCTGGATAGAGGATCGCGCCGACCACACCGCCTATACCCAGGCCGTGGCCAAAGCGAGGCAGGCAGGACGGACCCCGCCCGGCCGCTACCGCGTGCGCTGGTACGGCCTTGACGGCAAGCCGAAGATGAAAACGGTCCAGCGAAAGGTCGACGCCGAAGCCGAGCGGACCCGGATCGAATCTCGCCTCGGCGACGGCTCATACCGCGACCCGTCCGCCGGACGAGCCCGGCTGGCGGAGGTAGCCGAGTCCTGGCTCGCCGCGCAGGTCCACCTGAAGCGCTCCACCCACAACCGCTACCGCAACGTGCTCGACGTCCACGTCCTTCCCAAATAGGGAAGCACCCCGCTCGACCGTGTCCGCTACGACGACGTGGCTCAATGGCTCGCCGACCTGCTCTCCGGGGAAGCCACCGAAGGCCGCAAGTTGAGCCCACGCAGCGTCCGCAAGGCGTACGTCGTCCTCAGCCGCGTGCTGGGCTTCGCGGTGAAGGCACACCGGATCGCCTTCAACCCGGCAGCCGGCGTCCCGCTTCCGAAAGTCGCCCCCACCGATCACGTCTACCTCGACGAGGTACAGGTCGAAGCGCTCGCCGAAGCAGCGGGCGAGTACGGGCTGTTCATCCGGCTACTCGCCTACACCGGACTGCGCTGGGGCGAAGCGTCCGCGCTGAAGGTCGGCCGAGTGGACCTCGGCGCACGCCGGGCCTACATCGCCGAGGCGTACGCGGACGACGGCGGCAAGCTCTACCTGGACACGCCCAAGAACCACGAGCGGCGCTCCGTCCCGCTACCCCGGTTCCTCGTGGACGACCTCACGGCCTACGTCGCCGAACACGCACCCGACGAGCTGCTGTTCACCGCCCCGCACGGCGGCCCGCTCCGCATCCGCAACTTCCGCCAGCGCTTCTTCGACCCAGCGGTCGGGGCGGCAGACCTCGGCCACCTCCAACTGACCCCGCACAAATTGCGGCACACCGCCGCCTCGATCGCCATCGCGAGCGGCGCGGACGTCAACGTCGTCCAGACCATGCTCGGCCACAAGTCCGCGACCCTCACGCTCGACGTCTACGGCCACCTCTTCCCCGACCGGCTGGACGAGGTCTCCAAGAAGATGCACAAACGCCGGAACATGATCCTCGCCAAGGCCCAGGCGAAGGCCGCCAAGGCGGAACGCAAAGCCAGGAAGGCCGCCGAGGAGTTGGCCGCCCTGACAGAGGAGAACGCGCTACCGCCCTGACAACCGTCCGACCCACTCACTGCCGGACGTCGTCCCCACTCCCGAGCGAGGGCGGCGTCCGTCAGTCGTCCCTGCCCAAGAAGGCGTCCAGCGCGTCCGTCGCGCGCCGCGCCATCAAATCCCGTACCGGCTGCGGCGGCTCCCGGTCGTCCAGGATGAAGATCCGGCCGTCGATCTCGCGGGTCAGCGTCTTCCAGCCCAGGCGCCGGCCGACCGCACGGGCCGCTCGGCGGATCTCGTCGGGCGAGCCGCCCAGCTCCTCGATGTCCTCGGCGTTCAGGACGAGCCGACCGCCATACCCCCGGTACTCCGGCTTCAGCGACGCGCGCACCAGCGTCTCGACCCGGTCCACGAGCTTGTCGTACCGCCGCTTCGCCAACTCGTCCTTGGGAGGCACCGGCTGCCTCCTCCCCACCCCGTCCGGGACACGATGTGTGCTGAATGTGTGCCGGACGGGAAAGGCCCCACCGCCCACAAGGACGGCGGGGCACCTGACCAGCACAAACAGAGAGCCCCCTGTCGGATTCGAACCGACGACCTTCGCTTTACAAGAGCGGTGCTCTGGCCAGCTGAGCTAAGGAGGCGCAGGAGAAGTGTAGCGGGCACGGATCGGGGGGTGGGAGGGAAAGTGGGGGGCGGGGGGCTGGTGACAAGGGGCGGGGGGCAAGGTAGCGTCACGGGAAGGTTCACACAGTGTGGACTGGACCAATCCTTCCTTTACTCGGATCGTCCGGCACGTTCCTGCCGGTGAAGGGACTGTAATCAGTCATGGCAACTGTCACGTTCGACAAGGCGACCCGCATCTACCCCGGTGGCGACAAGCCCGCGGTGGACGGCCTGGAGATCGAGGTCGGGGACGGCGAGTTCCTGGTTCTCGTCGGGCCCTCGGGTTGCGGCAAGTCGACCTCCCTGCGCATGCTCGCGGGTCTCGAGGACGTCAACGCGGGTGCGATCCGGATCGGCGAGCGGGACGTCACGCACCTGCCGCCGAAGGACCGGGACATCGCGATGGTGTTCCAGAACTACGCGCTGTACCCGCACATGACCGTCGCGGACAACATGGGCTTCGCCCTGAAGATCGCGGGCGTCAACAAGGCCGAGATCCGCAAGCGGGTCGAGGAAGCCGCGAAGATCCTGGACCTCACCGAGTACCTGGCGCGCAAGCCGAAGGCGCTCTCCGGCGGTCAGCGCCAGCGTGTCGCGATGGGCCGCGCGATCGTCCGTGAGCCGCAGGTGTTCCTCATGGACGAGCCGCTGTCGAACCTCGACGCCAAGCTCCGCGTCCAGACCCGTACGCAGATCGCGAGCCTCCAGCGCCGTCTGGGCGTCACGACCGTGTACGTGACGCACGACCAGGTCGAGGCCATGACCATGGGTGACCGCGTGGCGGTCCTCAAGGACGGCATCCTCCAGCAGGTCGACAGCCCGCGGAACATGTACGACCGCCCCGCGAACCTCTTCGTGGCCGGCTTCATCGGCTCCCCGGCGATGAACCTCATCGAGGTGCCGATCACCGACGGCGGCGTGAAGTTCGGCAACGCGGTCGTGAACGTCGAGCGCGAAGCGGTGCAGGCCGCGTCCGACAAGGGCGACCGTACGGTCACCGTCGGCGTCCGCCCCGAGCACTTCGACATCGTCTCCGAGAACGACAGCTCCAAGGCGCTGACGAAGGAGGGCCCGGCGGGTCTCGCCGTCACCGTCAACGTCGTCGAGGAGCTGGGCGCCGACGGTTACGTGTACGGCTCGGCCAAGGTCGGCGACGAGGACAAGGACGTCGTCATCCGCGTCGGCGGCCGCGCGATCCCCGAGAAGGGCTCCGTGCTGCACGTCGTGCCGCGCGCCGGTGAGACGCACGTCTTCGCCACCTCCTCCGGCGAGCGCCTGACCGACAACCGCTGATCCACCGGTTCCTCCACGCCGACGGCCCGCCGGTACGTGACTCCTCACGTACCGGCGGGCCGTCGCCGTGTGCCACCGGTATGTGCCCCGCCGGTACGTGCCCCGCCGGTACGTGAGCCGCCGCTACCTGAGCCGCGCCGCCGCGTCGCCGCCTCGCCCCCACCCCCGCCATCCGTACACGTTGTCGACAAATACATACGCATATCCGGCCTTTCGGGTGTGTTCGTCAACACCCGAACACCCTCTCCGAGATTTTCACTCCCTCGTCAGGGTGACTAAATGTCGCCAAATCATCACCAGTCGCTACGATCCGATGCGTGAACCAGGTAGCTCGCCGTCTCGGCAAGACATTCGCGCTCGTTCTTCCGGTCGTTCTCGTGCTGTCGGGAACGCTCGCCGTCACCCGCGTCCCGTGGGCGGACTCCTCCTCCGACTCGCAGGTGCTCACCGCATCCGCGAAGACGAAGGAGCAGGTTGCCGCGCAGGATGCCTCCAAGGCACCGCAGGAGGTGCTGCGCCGCCGTCTGTTGGACGAACTCCAGGAGAAGGACCCCGGCGCCGCTCTGACCCAGTTGCAGGTCGAGATGGCGCGTCAGCCGTCGCTCGCACGGTACTGCGCGTCGATCGCCCGGTCGCTGGGGCGCGCCGCCGTCGCCAAGTACGACGGCGCCACGCAGCGCGCCCAGGCGTGGTCGCGCCCGGTGTGCGACACCGCCTTCGCGACGGGCGTCGCCTCGGTCGGCTGACATCGCTGTTGACGGCGGCCTCTCCGGCCGCCTCCCACCACCGGCACGCGCGAGGAACCCCTTGCGGCGTACGGCCCGCCCGGTGCGGGACGTACGCCGCCTTCGCATAGGGTGCGCTGCATGACGCGCGCCGACGACCGTTCCCCCTCGACCGCCCACGACGCCTCGCGCGCCGAGGCCACGCACCACGCCGCCGCGCCGGATGACGCCTCGCGCCACGACGCCGCGCCGGTCACCCAGGCCGTGCTCCTGGCCGGCGGCCAGGGCTCGCGGCTGCGGCCGTACACCGACGACCGCCCCAAGCCGATGGTGGAGATCCCCGGCACCGGGACGCCGATCATCGGGCACCAGCTCGCGTGGCTCGCCGCCGAGGGCGTCACCGACGCCGTCGTGTCCTGCGGCCACCTCGCCGAGGTGCTCCAGGAGTGGCTGGACGGCACCCCGCAGCCGCTGAACGTGACCACGGTCGTCGAGCGCGAACCGCTGGGCCGCGGCGGCGGGTTGAAGTACGCGGCGGCCTCGCTGCCCCGGCCCGACGAAGCCTGGTACGCCACCAACGGCGACATCTGGACCCGCTTCTCGCTCCGCGAGATGGCCGCCTTCCACCGTGAGCGCGACGCGATCGCGACCCTCGCGCTGGCCCGCCCCCGTATCCCGTGGGGCGCCGTCGAGACCAACGAGTTCGGCCAGGTGCTGGACTTCATCGAGGCCCCGCCCTCGCCCTTCCTCATCAACGCGGGCGTGTACGTCTTCGCGCCCGGCTTCACCGCCCAGCTCCCGGACCGGGGCGACCACGAGCGCACCACCTTCCCGCGGCTGGCCCGCGAGCGGAGGCTGGCCGGTTTCCCGATCCCTCAGGGCGCCTACTGGCGGGCCATCGACACCGCCAAGGACCTCACGGAGGCGGCCAAGGAACTCAGCGCCCGCCCCGTGCAGCCGCCCGCCGCCGTCTGACCGACCGCCCCGTGCAGCCGCCCGCCCCGTAGGACTGCCCGCCCCGCCTCCGCCCTGGGCATTGCGGGGTGTGAAGGGTGGTGCCAGGGTGGCGCAATGTCGAAATCACTGTCGCGATCCCTCTCGCGCCGCACGGCGTTAAAAGTGGCCGGTACCGGCCTGCTCGGAGTCGGCGCGGGCGTCGCGCTGAGCGAGTCACTGGCAGCGGCCGACGTCCCGGCCTCCCAACGGTTCGACCTGTCGCAACCGTCGTACGAGCGGTTCCGCGGGGTGTCGCTGCACGAGACGCACCACGCGATGCAGGGCATGGCCTACGACAACGTCAACCGGCGCCTGTACATCGCGCAGATCCAGAACGGCAGCGACGGCGACGACCTGTGCGTCAACCAGTTGAGCATCAGCGGCGGCCTGACCGGCCACATGCACGTCAGCAACGCGGGGCACGGTGTGTCGATCGGGGTGGAGCCGGTCGGCACCGCGTCCTACATCTGGATGGAGTGCGACTCCGACCAGCACAGTGACGCCGGTCGCGGCACGGCGCTCGCCCGCTTCAAATTCGTCAACGGCGGCACCCCGTCGTCGGTGAAGAAGTTCCTCACCGGCAGCAAGACGATCTCCTGCGCCACCGACCCGGTCAACAAACGGCTGTTGGTCCGCCGCAGCGAGAGCGGCGGCATGCACTACAGCCTGTTCTCGCTCGCCGACGCCGCCGCGGGCCAGTTCTCCAGCCCGCTGGCGCACTTCGCCCAACCCACCCTCGGCAACGGCTCCGTGACCTTCCAGGGCTACACGTTCCTCGACAACTACCTCTACACGCTGGACGGCACAGGGCACGAGGACCCCGCCGACATCAACTCCTACGTGACGGCCACCGACATGAACACCGGCAAGGTCGTCCAGCGCTCCTTCACCGCGGCAGGCAAGACCCTCTTCTACCGCGAGCCCGAGGGGATGATGGTCTACCGGACCGTCAACGACAACCCGCGCCTGTGCTTCGGCTTCGCCTCCCGCCCCTCCATGACCAGCTCCACCCGCTACGCGAGCGTCTACTACAAGGACGTCCTGATCTGACGTTCCCCACCCGCTGGGGCCGGGCCGCACATCGCGCGGCCCGGACCCGGCGGAGGCTGAGGGACGGACCCGGATCAGTGGGTGAAGGTGAACCAGTTGATGTTGAGGAAGTCGGCGGAGGAGCCGGACGAGAAGACGAGATAGACGTCGTGGGTGCCGGTGACGGAGGCGGTGACGTTGGCGGGGACGGTCTGCCAGTTCTGCCAGCCGCCGTTGTTGCCGAAGTCGATCTCGGCGATCTTGGTCCCGGTGGTGCTGCCGAGGCGGACCTGGAGGGCGCCGCTGACGCCGGGGTCGGCGCCGGAGGCGAGGCGGGCGGTGAACTGCAGGGGCGAGGAGGAACCGAAGTCGAGGGCCGCGTACTTGAGCCAGTCGCCGTTGGAGATGTAGCCGACGTCCTGGCCGCCGCCGGAGTCGGTGCACGCCTCGGTCTGGGTGCCGCTCTGGGCGCTGTAGGACTCCGCCTGGACGGTCGAGTAGGCGCCCGTGCCGCCACCGCCGGGCGGCGGGGTGGTGCCGGAGCCCGCGCCGGGACCGAGCGAGACCGTCCAGGAGGTCGGCGCGCCGTCCTGGATGTGACCGTCGACGGGAGCGGCGCCGGTGGGACCGACGTCGTCGTACGGGAAGGCGTATCCGACGTTGGCGTACTTGTGGACGAGCCGCGCGTAGTGGTTGGTCGTCGCGTCCGTGTAGTACGCGGAGGGCGCGACGCCGTCGGGCTGGTTGTTGCCGCCGCCGACCAGCAGCGAGCTGCGGTTGAGGGCGGCGGCCAGCCGGGCGGCGACCGCGCCGCGGGCGTCGCCGCCGGAGTTGTAGAGCGGGCCGCTGGCGCAGCCGAAGATGTCGACGGCGCTGGGCTTGGTGAACGGCACGCCGTTGGTGTTCAGACCCGAGAAGACCAGGGTGTTGCCGGAGACGGTGCCCGAGTACGAGCCGATGCCGCCCTGCCCGTTGATGGTCAGCGTGTGCGACTGGTAGTAACTCCACACGCTGTTCAGGTAGTTGTTCCAGTACCCGCCGAAGTCGGTCGGCGAGTGCGAGGGCGCCAGGATGCGCAGCGCGGCGCCCGAGGAGTCGGTGGCGACCAGCTTGTCCCACGGCGCCCCGTCGGCGGCGTGCTGCGCCTGGAGCCCGGAGGCGATGGAGGCCAGCGCGCCCGAGGGCAGCGGGCTGACCGACTGCGAACCGCCGCTGCCGGTCGTCGCCATGGAGACGGGCAGCGCCACCATGTCGACGTAGCTGATGTTCGCGTACAGGTTGGCGCTGTTGTACGTGAACTCGCAGAAGGTCCAGTTGGTCAGCCAGTTGGGGTCGCTACTGGTGAAACCGGGCTGTACGAGACCGGGTACGCCGCCGTTGCCGCCGGGCGGGTTGACGTAGAACTGGATCTTCTTGCCGACCGAGAACCAGACCCGGCCGCCGATCACGTAGTCCTGGAGCGTGAAGGTGGTGGCGGCCGAGCCCGAGGCGCCCAACTGGAGGGAGAAGTCGGCGATCGGGGTCAGGACGGATGAGGGGCTGGGCAGCCGCTGGAAGCGCCCGGACGAGGTGACGAAGCCGGGCCAGCCGGAGCTGTCGGAGCCGCTGATGTAGGCGTAGACCGTGCCGTTGCCCGAGTTGTTCTTCAGCGAGACGGGCAGTGACGGACCGGCCGCCGCGGCCCGCGACGTCAGGCCGCGCGCCCACAGCGGGGAACTCGCGGCGGCGGCGCCCGCGCCGACCGCGGTGACGAAGGATCGTCTGGAGACCACGTACTCCTCCTTGGAGGTGGCAGGCGGGCCGCCGCCGTCGGTGCGTCGGGGCGGCGGCTCGCGTGGGGGGACTGCCTGGAAGAACGTCAGAACCTGGGGCCGGGAGTGCCGTAGGCCGTCGGGGCCTCAGGTCGTCAAGAGCTGAAATACCGTCAGGACGGCAGGTGCCAGACCTGGTTGGCTCCGCCCGTGCAGTCCCAGATCTCCACCTGGGTGCCCGCGGTGGTCGACCAACCGGTGTCGTCCAGGCACCTGTTGGACTGCGGGTTGTACAACGACCCGTTGGACTGCGGTATCCACACCTGCGAACCGGTGTTGTTGCAGTCGTAGAGATCGACCAGCGTCCCGTTGGCCGTGCCGCCGCCGTTGACGTCGAGGCACTTGCCCAGGACGTGCAGGGTGCTGCCCGCCTCCACGACGGTCCACTGCTGCGCGGCCGTGCCGTTGCACGTGTAGACCTGAACGGGGTTGTAGTTGGCGGTACTCGACGCGCGGTCGTCCAGGCACAGGCCGCCGTAGCCGGTGATGGCCTTGCCGCCGGACGGCGGCGGGGTCGTACCGCCGCCGGTCGTCGTGTACGCGGCCACGTATCCGACGCTCATCGTCCCGCCGGACGTCGTCGCCGAACTCGGCGAGGTGCAGCCGCAGACGCCGTTGGGGAAACCGCCGCCCATCGCGAGGTCGAAGATGATGTTCAGGTTGTGGTCGTACGCCGCCTGCCAGGTGGCCGCGCCGACCTGGCCCTCGCTGACGCTGAAGTACGAGGCGCCGTCGAGGTAGAAGGTGATCGACTCGTTGGACGTGTTCGTCCGGTCGAGGATCATCGAGTACGTGTGGAAGCCGCTCTGGCAGCCGGAACACGCGCGCAGGCCGCTGCCGATGCCGTTGCCCTCGTTGCAGACACCGCCGGGGTACGTGCCGCAGTGGATCGTGCCCGCCACCTGGGACAGGGCGTTGACGTCCTCCATGATGTCGATCTCGCCGTTCTCGGGCCACTGGCCGGGGCCGAGCATCCAGAACGCGGGCCAGTAGCCGAGGCCGTTGGCCGGGCTGGGCTGCTGGATCGACGCCGTGACCTGCAACTTGCCGCCCGCCGGGGCGCCCGCGACCGCGGTGGGCGTGTGGATGCGGCCCGACGTCCAGTTGGTGCCGCTGCCGAGCGCGGTGATGTTGAGGTGACCGTTGCCGTCCAGGTGGACGTTGCTGGTCGAGTTGGTCATCGTCTCGATCTCGCCGGTCCCGAAGTTCGCACCGGGGCCGGTGTCGTACGTCCACTTCGACCCGTTCGGCGCGCTGCCCGCCGCGCCGGCGAAGTCGTCGCTGAAGACGGTGGTCCAGCCGGACGGCGCGCCCGGCACGGTGACCGCGTCCGCGGACGGGGTGCCGACGGCGAACACGGCGAGCGCGCCGAGCGCTGTGGCGAGGGCGAGTTGACGCCATGCGCGGAAGGCGCGGAAGGCGCGGAATGCGGCGGGTCCGGAGAAGGTGCGGGCGCGCGAGGCCGACCGCGGGGATCTGCTGTGGGGGGATGAGCGGTGGGTCACGGAGAGCTCCTGACGGTCCGTCAATCGGCGGACGGGAAGAGTTGCCAGGGAACACGCGGAGGGGGGAGCGGTGCCGCGGATACGGCGGCGGATGCGGTGGTACGGCGGGGTGTGACGGGTGCGGCGGATGCAGCGGGGGTGCAACGGGCGCGGCGGTGAACCGGTCGCGGCGCGGAGGCGGGGCGTCCGGTGGTGTAGACAACTGAGCGAAGTTGATTGAACCCGTGTACATGCGCTGCCGTCAAGATGTGGTGAGAGCGCTCTCTGGGCTGCCGCCCGGGGGCGGGGGACCGAGGCCGCCCGTGGTGGCCGGAACGCTGCCCGCGGGGCGGCCCGGCGCCGGGCCGGCCCCAACGGCCTTGGGCGGGCGGGCTGTTGGCTTCCGGCGGGTCGGTGATCTCGCGGGAGTCCGCGCACCGGGGGGGCGGCCGACCGGCAGGGGGTTCACCGACGGCTCGGTCCGCGCCGGGCGGTTCGCGGCACCCGACTCGCGGATACGGCCCGCCCCGGTCGGGCGCTGCTGGTCACCGGGGGTGTGGCTATCGTCGGAGTGTGCGCTTTGTGACGTTTAACGTGCTGCATGGGCAGGCGATGACCGGGGGGCGGCCGGTGGCGTTCGGGGTGGGGGAGGCGGCGGGGGAGCCGTTGGGCGCGGCCGTGGCGGCGCTGGACGCCGACGTCGTGGCACTCCAGGAGGTCGACCGCGCCCAGGAACGGTCCGGGCGGATCGACCAGGCGCGGGTCGCGGCCGACGCGATGGGCGCCGCGCACTGGCGCTTCGCCTCCGCCGTCCACGGCCGGTCCGTCCCGGGCGAGGGATGGGTCCTCGACCCGAAAGCGCCGGACCTCCGGGTCTACGGTCCACCGGGTGCGGGTGCGGGTGCGGGTGCGGGTGCGGGTGCGGATACGGACACGGACGCGGCTGGCGATGCGCCCGCGCACGGGGTCGCCCTGCTCACCCGGCTGCCGGTACGGCACTGGCGGGCCCGGCGGCTCGCACCCGCGCCCTTCGCGCTGCCGCTGCGGGTGGCCGGACGGCCGGGGCTCGTATGGGTACGGGACCAGCCGCGGGCCGTGCTGGCCGCCGTACTGGAGGGCGACGCCGGACCGTTCACGGCCGTCGCCCTGCACCTGTCCTTCGTGCCCGGCTGGAACGCCCGCCAACTCGCCGCCGTACGCCGCTGGATCGCCGACCTGCCCCGCCCCTACCTGCTCCTGGGCGACTTCAACCTGACCGGCGCCGTACCGAGGACCGTCCTCGCCGCCACCGGCCGCGAGCGCTGGCACGACCTCGCCCGCACCCCCACCTACCCCGCCCACCGCCCCCTCGTCCAGTTCGACCACATCCTGGCCCACGGCGTCCCGCCCTCCTCGGTCCGCCCCGCCCGGACCTCGGCGACCGCCCCCCTGACCCCCCTGTCCGACCACCGCCCCCTGGTGGCGGACGTGCAGTGGTGACCCCCGCCCCCTGAAGCGCCCCCGCCGTCCACCCGCGCGGCAACGGGCTGCCGTTCGTTACGGCTGAGGCGCGCTCGCGGCGGCGAGCCGTCCGCAGGACGTCAGCCGTCCATTTGGTGGAAGCGGGACTCGGCGAAGGTGAAGGCGGTGTCGCGGACGCCGAAGGGGTGCTGGAAGGCGTGGTTGAGCTGGGCGGTGAGGCAGATGGCGAAGGCGATGGCGGCGCCCACGAAACAGAGGGCCACGAGATGGCGGGCGGTGGCGGTGAGGCCGAGGACCGGGGGGAAGGCGATGAGGAAGCCGCCGGCGACCAGCATGGCGAGCCAGGTGATCCGGGGCATGCCCGCTTTGACCTCGGCGGCGCGGTCGGTGCGCGTTTCGTAGACCGTGGCCAGCGCCGTCGTGGCGGCGGACTTCGCCGTCTGGTGGCCGGGCGCGGCGGCGCCGACGGCCGCGCGCACCTGGTCGAGGGCATGCCATGCCTCGGGGCTGGTGTGCCCGTGGGCGAGTTCGGGGAACTCCACGGTCCTGACGTCGGAGGTGTACTGCCGCAGCAGCGCCCGCACCTTGACGCGGTCGGGGCTCGCGAGACCGCCCGCCGCCCAGTACGTGTCACCCAGCGCCCTGGCCTCGTCGTACGTACGGGACCGCGCGGTGCTCAGCGCGGACCAGCTGCCGGCGACCTGGAAACCGGTCAGCAGGATGAAGGAACTGAGCAGGACACCGCCGATGAGCGACAGCGCCTGACCGTTGAACTCGACGCTCGCCAGCCGCTGTTCCTGGCCGAGGAAGTGGCCCAGCAGGACGGCGAAGGCGACACCGCCGAGGACGGACAGCAGCGAGACGACGTACATGGACATACGACTCCTGGGGCTTCGGTACGGCGGTGCTCAGGTCTCAGGTGGTTCGGTGCGCGCGGGTGCGCGCCTGCTCTGGACGAGGTGACCTCTGGGCGAGGCGACCTCTGGGCGACGTGACTTCTGACGACGCGACCGCTCCGGACGAACCGAGGTCAGCGGCGACGTGCGACGAAGCGCGGCAGGGCCGCGAGGGCGGCGGGCAACAGGACGGCCAGCATCGACAGCAGCCACCAGCGCGACACGCTCTCGTCGGGGCCGGGCGACGGCGGCGGCTGCGCGTCGAAGGGCGGTTCGGCGCCCGTGCCGCGCGGCTTCGCGTCGTCGTCCCCGGCCGACGACGGCGTCGGTGACAAGGGCGCGGCCGGGCGTACGCCGGGCCCGGCGGCCGTACGGTGCCGGGCGGACGCGGCGGCCGGCGCTGCGGAGGGGGGAGGAACGGGCGCGGAGCCCGCGGGGGACGGTGTCGGGCGGCCCGCGCCATTCGTGGGCGGCGTCACGGGCGGCGGTACGGCTACGGGGCCCGAGGCCGTCGGGGCCGCGGTGGGGGTGCACGTGGGGGAGGGGGAGGAGGTGGGGGTCGGGGACGACGTCGGCGTGGGTGTCGGCGAGCCCCCGCCGGACGGCGGCCTGGGGCCGCAGGGTTCACCGACCTTCACGGTGAGGCGGCCCACCGGGAGCCGTAAGGAGACATCCAGATGCAGCAGTCGGCTGATGATCCTGCCGTCGACGCACACCGCCACGGTCACCGGCTGGTGCCCGCCGCTCCCGGCTTCCCCGCCGCTGCCGGTTTCCGTCGCGGCCGACGCCCGGCCCGCCCCGGCCACGACGCCTGCCAAGACAGCGACGGCGAAGACGGCGACGGCGACCGGTGTGACGGCTCGTACCGCCACGGCCGCCGCGCGGCACGCGGAGCCCCCCACCGGCACGGTCAGCACCTCGCTTCCCCAGGAGTCGCCCGGTGGCGCGCAGTGCTGTACCGGTTTCCGCTGGTATCAGCATGAAGATATGGGGACGCGGAGGGTCATGTCATTCGAACAGCCCAATATGGCCAAAAATGGGCACGCGGCATGTGCCGCCCGGCGGCGCGGCTGTCACCAGGCCGCGCACCGCCGGAGGCAGGGGCGCCGGATCACGAACTCGACCGGACCACGAACCCCGGTCGCGGAAGCCCCCGGTGACGGAGACCCCCGGTCACGCGGGGCCGGTCAGAGGTCGAACTCCGCCGGGTTGAGGCCCACCGCGAAGCACGCCTCGCGCACGACGGCCTGCTCGGTCTTGTCGAAGTCGCCGTCGGCGCCGCCGATGACGATGCCGATCTGGATGACGGCACGCGCCTCCGTCGGCTTCTTCTGCACCTTGGCGATCTCCTGGAGGATCGCCACCTTGCCGAGGGCGAAGTCGGCGGTGAGCTTGGTCAGGTAGTCCTCGAAACGGCGCTGGAGGTCGGGCGCCGGGAAATTCTGCAACACGTCGTTGCTCGCGATCAGCGACGCGACGCGCTGCCGCTCGGACGGGTCGACGGAGCCGTCGGCGGCGGCCACGAGCGCGCACATCGCCATGCTGGCATCGCGGAAGGCCCCGCTCTTCAGGTCGTTCTTCTTCGCGTTGAGCTGGGTCTGCATCGTCTTGGTGGAGTCTTTCAAGCGGTCCCACAGGGCCATGAGCGGGTCTCTCCTCGGGCGGGGTTCGGTACGTGGTCCGTACGCGATCTGAGAACTCTCGGGGAGCGTAAAGGAGTTCCCAAGACGGAAAGACGGCACCCGGCGAGCGCGTGTGCGGGCCGTACGCCGTCCCCCGCCCGAGGTCCCGGCTACGGGATCAGGACGACCTTGCCCATCGTCGCCCGCGACTCCAGCGCCCGGTGCGCCCCGGCGGCGTCCGCGAGCGGGAAACGCTGTACGGCGGGCCGCAGCCGGCCGTCGGCTGCGGCCTCCAACGCCTCGGTCTCCAGGGCGCGCATCCCTTCCGGGGTGCCGGTGAACTTCTGGAGGGCCGGGCCCACGACGACCCGCGAGGTGATGCCGCGCTCGGCGAGTTCGCTGTCGGCGAAACGCAACGGTTCGCCCGAGGACCAGCCGTAGACGAGGTGCCGGCCGCCGGGCGCCAGCAGGCCGACCGCGGCGCGCGCGAGGCCGCCGCCCACGGAGTCGAGGACGACGGTCGCGCCCGCGCCCCCGAGGAAGTCCCGCACCTCCCGCGTCCATTCCGGCCGCCCGTAGTCGACGGCGAGGCCCGCGCCCAGCGAGCGGACCCGTTCGGTCTTCTCCGCGCCGCCCGCCGCGCCGACGACGGTCGCGCCGAGCTGCCGCGCGTACTGCACCACCAGCGTCCCGATGCCGCCCGCGGCGGCCAGCACCACCACGGTGTCGGCCGCCCGCAGTTCCGCCAGCCGCAGGATGCCCACCGTCGTACGGCCCGTGCCGATCATCGCGACGGCCGCGGCGGCGTCCAGGCCGTCGGGGAGCGCGTGCAGCCGGGCGGCGTCGGTGACCGCGGCCCCCGCGTACCCGCCGGGCACCATGCCCAGGTGCGCGACGACGCGGCGGCCGAGCCACGCCGGGTCGGTGCCGTCCCCGAGCGCGTCCACGGTGCCCGCCACCTCCCGGCCCGGAATCGTCGGCAGTTCGGGCGCGGGCATCGGGCCGCCCTCGTACTTACCGGCCCGCAGCGTGGTGTCCACCAGGTGCACTCCGGCCGCCTCGACCGCGATCCGCACCTGCCCCGCGCCCGGCACGGGGTCCGGCACCTCCTCGTACCGCAGATTCTCCGGAGGGCCGAAGGCGTGCAGTCGTACGGCGTGCATGGCGGGTCTCCTGTCGGGGTACGGGCGCGGCGCGTGCGGACCCCAGCCAACAACCTCAAGCGACTTTGAGGTCAAGCGGCGCCCTCACTTCCGTGACCGCCTCACACCATCCGCTTCACGCCCGTCCCGCATCCGCCTCACACCCGCCTCGCACCCGCGGGAAACGGCTCAGCAGATCCCAGATCACCGGATTTCCGTCCAGGCCCTCGTGCATATCCGTGAGGTCGGCCACCACATCGTGCAGGAAATCCCGCGCCTCCCGCCGTAGTTCCGCGTGGTGCAAGGACAACGGCGGCTCGTCCTCGACCCAGTCGGCCGTCACGTCCACATAGCCGAAACGCCGTACGAACCTCAGCCGGTCCGCCGACTCCGTGAAGTCGAACTCCGCATATTGCGGCCGCGCCGCCCTGCTCCCCGCCGGGTCCCGGTCCAGTTCCTCCACGATGTCGCACAACGCCCAGGCGAAGTCCAGCACCGGCACCCATCCCCAGCCTGTGGACAACTCCCGCTCGTCCTCGGCCACATACACATCCCCGCAGAACAGATCGTGCCGCAGGGTCCGCACATCCGCCGTCCGGTAATCCATCTGCGGCGGGTCGGGAAAGCGGCGCGAAAGGGCGTATCCGAGGTCGATCACCCACCGATGGTGTCACCCGCGAGAGCAGGCCCGTACACCCGGACAGGCGGACACCCGGACAGGCGGACACGGGAGAGCCTGCGCCCGGACACGCGAACGGCCCCCGGTCCCCGGAAGCGTCCGGGGCGGGGGCCGTGCGGTGGGCGGCTCTGACGGTGACCCGTGTGTTAGAGGGTCACACCGAAGTCGGTCGCGATGCCGACGAGGCCGGAGGCGTAACCCTGGCCGACGGCGCGGAACTTCCACTCGGCGCCGTTGCGGTACAGCTCGCCGAAGACCATGGCGGTCTCGGTGGCCGCGTCCTCGCTCAGGTCGTAGCGGGCGATCTCGGCGCCGCCGGCCTGGTTGACGATGCGGATGTACGCGTTGCGGACCTGGCCGAAGTTCTGGCTGCGGGCCTCGGCGTCGTAGATCGAGACGGGGAAGACGATCTTGTCGATGTCGGCGGGCAGGCCTGCGAGGTTGACGTTGATCGCCTCGTCGTCGCCGTCGCCCTCACCGGTGCGGTTGTCGCCGGTGTGGACGATGGTCTGGTCCGGGGTCTGCTTGTTGTTGAAGAAGACGAAGTGGCCGTCGGAGTAGACCTTGCCGTCCACCTTCACGGCGATGGCGCTGGCGTCGAGGTCGAAGTCGGTGCCGGTGGTCGTCCGCACGTCCCAGCCGAGGCCGACAGTCACGGCCGTCAGGCCGGGCGCCTCTTTGGTCAGTGAGACGTTGCCGCCCTTGGACAGGCTTACAGCCATGAGGAGTCCCCTTTTGTGGTCTGTCATAGGTACTCCGACGAAACTACCGTCATTCCCCAGAACGCGGTCACAGGATCGTACGGTTCAGTAATCCTGCAACTGTGCTGTTGCGCCGCCGCCGAAACTGTTGCGCCACTGTCGAAAACCCCGTGACGCGCGGGCCCCGGACGCGGGATCATGGGACACATGTCCGGGCCACTTCTCATTCGCGGTTCGGTCTCCGTGCCGGAGGCCGAGCTTCTGTGGCGTTTCTCGCGTTCCTCGGGGCCGGGCGGTCAGCATGTGAACACCTCCGACTCGCAAGTCGAGTTGCGCTTCGACCTCGCGCGTACGGAGTCGCTGCCGCCGGTGTGGAAGGAACGCGCGCTGGAACGGCTCGCGGGACGGCTGACCGGCGGCGTACTGACGGTCAAGGCGTCCGAGCACCGCTCGCAGTGGCGCAACAGGGAGACGGCGCTCACCCGCCTCGCCGCGCTGCTGGCGCAGGCCACGGCGCCGCCGCCCAAGGCGCGCCGCGCCACGAAGATCCCGCGCGGGATCAACGAGCGGCGGCTGCGCGTGAAGAAGCAGCGCAGTCAGACCAAGCGGGGCCGCAGCGGCGGCGGCTGGGACTGAGCGGACCGCCTCGGGTAACCGGGGACCCGTATCCCCGGGTATTCGGCGCACGGCTCGGCGCGGGCGGGAGCCCACGGCTCAGCGCAGGTAGCGGTACCGGCCGCGGAAGTACGTCAGCGGCCCGCCGTCGGCGCTCGGCGTCCTGGCCGTCAGCACCCGCCCCACCACCAGGGTGTGGTCACCGGCGGGCACCCGCTGCTGCGTCTCGCACTCGAGTATCGCGAGCGCGCCGCCGAGCACGGGAGCGCCGGAGTGTTCGCCGCGGTAGTACGAGATGTCCTCGAAGAGCAGCCGGTCGCTGATCCGGCCGCGCATTGCGAAGCGGCCCGCGATGTGCCGCTGGCTCTCGCTGAGGACCGAGGCGGCCCAGCGCGGCTGCCGCTCCAGCAGGTCGTCCATCCGCGAGCCCTCGCGGACACTCACCATCACCAGCGGCGGTTCGAGCGAGACGGAGAGGAAGGCGGTGGCGGTCATGCCGACGTCCTCGCCGCGCGGCTCGTCCTCCGAGTCGTGTGCGGTGATGAGGACGACGCCCGCCGCCAGGCGGGACATCGCGGCGCGGAAGTCGTCGAGGTCGACGGTCTCGGATAGGCCCATGGTGGTCCCAGGATGCCGTCCGGGTGAAGGTTCAAGCACATCCATCACGTTACGGGGCGGTAGGAATCGCGCGCATCGGGCTCCGGTCGGAGGTGGGCCGTGGCCGGTCCTAGGACCAGGGCTCTACGTTGTGTGTTCAACCGCTTACATGATGATGTGACTTGAGTCACAAGGGCGAGGAATTGTTGACCCTGTGTACCTGGGGCACAGCTCGCTGTGATTCAGTGGCCCGTGTAATCCGTTGATTTGAAATTATCAGGAGTTGCTGTCGAGGGCGCGGAGAGAGGCATGGACACCGAGTCGGAGCCGTATGTCCGTCTCGCGACCCTGCGTCAGCTGCACCAGGTCGTCGCGGACCTCAACACGGCGCGGAGTCTCGCGGACACCCTTCAGGCCGTCGCGGAAGGCGTGGTCAAAGGGCTGAACTACGAGCTGGCCGCCGTCAATCTGGTACGCCCCGACGGCGATCTCATCGTGGCCGCCTTCGCGGGCAGCGCCGCGGCCGAGGCCCTCATGGCCGGACGCATCGGCTCGCGCACCTCCTGGGAGCGCCGCCTCACCATGGGCGAGCGCTGGGGCACCCTGCGCTTCATCCCGCACACCGAGGGCTGGGTCCTCATCGACGACGACGTGCCCCAGTGGCACACCGAGGGCCCGCTGCCCCGCTTCGCCGACGAATGGCACCCCGGCGACCGCCTCTACGCCCCCATGTACTCCTCGCAGACCGTCGGCAGCGAGCTGATCGGCGTCATATCCGTCGACAAGCCCACCAGCGGCAGGCACCCCGGCCCCTGGGGCTGCGAAGCCCTCCAGATGTACGCGTTCCAGGCCGGCATAGCCATCAGCAACGCCCGGCTGCGCGCCAACATGCAGCGCGCCCTCGTCCGGCTCGAACGCGACCAGCAGGCACTGCGCGCCAGCGAGGAGAGCTTCCGGCAGGCTTTCGAGTACGCCCCCAGCGGCATGGCCATCGCCGAGATGGGCGGCGACCAGCACGGCAAGCTGCTGCGCGCCAACGACGCCCTGTGCCGCCTCCTGGGCCGCTCCGCCTCCACCATGCGCCGCTACTCCTTCTCCGACCTCGTCCACCCCGAGGACGTCGGCCTGCTGCTGCGCACCTCCGCCGAGGGCGGCCGGGCCGAACTGCGGCTCGCGCGGCGCGACGGCAGCTACGTCTGGGCCTCGCTGCGCAATTCGGTCGTCGCCGACACCGCCGACGGGCCGCGCTTCCTGCTCACCCACGTCGAGGACATCGAGGAGCGCAAGGGCCGCGAGCTGCAACTCGCCCACCGCGCCAGCCACGACTCGCTCACCGGCCTGCCCAACAGCGCCGAACTGCGCGCCCGGCTCTCCGCCCGGCTCTGTTCGCGGCCCCAGGACCGCGACGCCCATGACCTCTCCGACGCCCTCGGCGTCCCCGGCGAAGGGCCCGACGAGTTCGCCTTCAGCTACGGCTACGGGCCCGAGGAGCTCGCCGCGCCCCTCGGCGCCCTCGGCTACGACTCGCACACCCACGTCACCGCGCCCGACGAGAGCGACCCCGAGAACGCGGGCAAGGGCCTCGCCGTCCTCTTCTGCGACCTCGACGGCTTCAAGTCCATCAACGACCGCTTCGGGCACCACACCGGTGACGCCGTCCTCATCGAGGTCGCCCGCCGCCTCACCGGCGCCGTCCGCGACGGCGACACCGTCGCCCGCCTCGGCGGCGACGAATTCGTCGTACTCGCCGACGGGCTGGCGCCCGCCGACGCCGCCGACCTCTCCGTCCGCCTCCGCAACGCCATCATCCCGCCCATCCGCGTCGACGGGCGCGCCGTCCGCGTCGGCGCCAGCTTCGGCATCGGCTGGGCCGGGTGCGGGATGACCGCCGAGGAAGTCCTCCACTCGGCCGACCAGCGCATGTACGTCGAGAAACGCTCGCGCTCCCGCACGGGCCACCGCCGCGCCGGCTGACCCCTCCCCGCGCGGGTCGTGGCTCTTCGCGGCCCGGCCCCGGGCGCTTCCGTTGCACCGGGGGAGGAACCGCGCGCTCAGCCACGGTGCTCCCGCAGGTCACCACCGGCCCCGGCGGGGCAGTCCGGTGGTCTGCGGACCACCGGCCGGCGGGGGCCGGCGGCGCGCTCTCCCCGCGCCCAGGGCGGGGCGGGCCCTCCCGCGGAGAGGCGGGGCACGGGCGGCGGGACGTAGAGGTGAGTGGGGGAACCCGGCCCGGAGGGTCCACCTTGGGGAGTAGGGGAGATCGCTCCAGCGGCTGACCCCGGCACGGGTTCCGTTGCCTACGCTGGGTTATGTGCAGCGCATCTACGACTTTCTCCGCAGACACCCGACGTGGGTCGACGGCTTCTGGGCCCTCGTCCTGCTCGTGGTCTGCGCTGTGTGGGTGCTGGAAGTCCCCGACCTGAGGTTCCCCGAGCGGCTGCTGGCGGTGCCGCTGTCCGGCGCGCTGGCGGTCGTGGTGGCGCTGCGCCGCCGTGCGCCGGAGAAGATGCTGCTGCTGGCCATCGGGGTCGGCCTGACCCAGTTGGCGCTGGGCGTGCAGACCAATCCCGGCGACGCGGCGATGCTGGCGATCATCTACACGTGCGCGTCCAACGGCGAGCGCTGGTCGTCCCGGCTGGCCCTGCTGGCGGGCCTCGCGGCGGCGCCGCTGTCGATGCTGCGCTGGCCGCCGCACGACGAGTACTCGACGGTCTGGACGACGCTGCTCCAGACCTTCTTCCTGACGGTGATCTTCGCCCTGTCGTGGGTGGTCGGCGACCGCCTCCGTACCCGCCGCGCGTACTACGCGGAGCTGGAGGAGCGGGCGGCCCGACTGCACCGGGAGCGCGAGGCGCAGTCCAAGGCGGCGGTGGCGGCCGAGCGGGCCCGTATCGCCCGCGAGCTGCACGACGTCGTGGCGCACAACGTCTCGGTGATGGTCGTCCAGGCGGACGGCGCCGCGTATGTGCTGGACGCCGCGCCCGACCAGGCCAAGCAGGCGCTGTCGACCATCTCCACCACCGGCAGACAGGCCCTCGCCGAGATGCGGCGGCTGCTCGGGCTGCTGCGCGCGGGCGACGACGCGGGCGGCGAGTACGTGCCGCAGCCCGGCGTCGACCAGCTCGCCGATCTGATCGACCAGGTGCGCGGCGCGGGCCTGCCGGTCAGATTCGAGGTCGCGGGCGACGCCAGACCGCTGTCCAGCGGCGTCGAGCTGACCGCGTACCGCATCGTGCAGGAGGCACTGACGAACGTCCGCAAGCACGGCGGGGACGGCGCCAGCGCCAGCGTCATGCTGGGCTTCGGCGACGCGGCGCTCGACCTGCTGATCGAGGACGACGGGCGCGGCGCCCGGCACGATCTGTACCAGCAGGGCGGCCGGGACGGCCTGGGCCAGGGCCTGATCGGCATGCGGGAGCGGATAGGCATGGTCGGCGGCACGCTGGACGCGGGTCCGCGCCCCGGCGGGGGCTTCCGGATCAGCGCGGTGCTGCCGCTGAGAACCGGTTAGCCGGACGATCACCACGGCCGGGACCGGCGAGGACCGGCGGCCGTGACCACGGAGAACTACCGAGAGGCAGGACACATGGCGATCCGCGTCATGCTCGTCGACGACCAGGTGCTGCTGCGCACCGGGTTCCGGATGGTGCTCGCCGCCCAGCCGGACATGGAGGTCGTGGCCGAGGCGGGCGACGGCGCCGAAGCGCTGGAGGTGCTGCGGCACACGCGGGTCGACGTCGTGCTGATGGACGTCCGCATGCCGCGGATGGACGGGGTCGAGGCGACCCGGCACATCTGCGGGGGCGACCGCGGCGAGGCGGTCCGCCGGGAGGGCGAGGGCCCGCGGGTCCTCATCCTGACCACCTTCGACCTGGACGAGTACGCCTTCGCCGCGCTCAAGGCGGGCGCCAGCGGCTTCATGCTCAAGGACGTGCCGCCGGACGAACTGCTCGGCGCGATCCGGGCCGTGCACAGCGGCGACGCCGTGGTGGCGCCCAGCACCACCCGGCGGCTGCTCGACCGCTTCACCCCGATGCTGCCGTCCGCGGCGGCCGAGGAGCACAAGGAGGTCGACAAGCTGACCGAGCGCGAGCGCGAGGTGCTGCTGCTGGTCGCCCAGGGCCTGTCCAACGGCGAGATCGCCCGCAAGCTGGTCCTGTCGGAGGCCACGGTCAAGACGCACGTCGGCCGCATCCTCACCAAACTGGGCCTGCGCGACCGCGTCCAGGCCGTCGTCCTGGCCTACGAGACGGGCCTGGTGCGGGCCGGCGGCTGAGGCGGCCGGACCCCTGAAGCGGTTACCGGCGGTTCGCGGATACGGGTTCACGCCGGGCCGATCAGGGAAGGTCCGTACCGACCGGTAGGGATCACAGCACGGGGGAGTACGACATGCGCGCCATCGTTTTCGAGCAGTACGGAGGTCCCGAGGTCCTGCGCCTCGCGGACGTGCCGCGGCCCTCGCCGGGCCCCGGCGAGGTCACCGTCGACGTCGCCTGGGCGGGCGTCAACTTCGCCGACGTCAAGGCCAGGGCCGAGGGCTACCGGGTGGAGGCGCTGCCCTTCCGGCCGGGCCTCGAGGTCTCGGGGCTGATCCGCGAGGTCGGCCCGGACGTCACCGACTTCACGCCCGGCCAGGAGGTCGCCGCCTTCCTCGACGGCGGCGGCTACGCCGAGACCGCGCTCGCGCCCGCCGCCACCGTCTTCGCCCTGCCCGCGGGACTCGACCTGCGCACCGGCGCCACCCTCCCCAGCGTGCTGCCCACCGCGTACGCGCTGCTGCACGAGGTCGGGCGGCTGCGCGAGGGCGACACCGTGCTCGTCCAGGGCGCGGCGGGCGGCGTCGGCACGGTCGCGGGACAGCTCGCCCGGCTGGGCGGCGCGGCGGCCGTCTACGGCGTCGTCTCCAGCCTCGACAAGGCCGACCACGCGCTCAAGTCCGGTTACGACGAGGTCTTCACGGCCGCGACCTTCGACACCGACGTCCGGGCGGCGACCGGCGGGCGGGGCGTCGACATCGCCCTCGACCCGGTCGGCGGCGAGACCTTCCGCCGCACCCTCGGCACGCTCGGCCGCTTCGGCCGCCTCGTCTCCTTCGGCAACGCCGGTTCGGAGGAGCCCTGGCGGATCGGGCCCGCCGACACGTATCCGCTGGGGCTGTCCGTCTCGGGCTTCTCCGTCCTCGGCATGGCCGCGCAGGAGCCGCAGCGGCTGCGGCGGATCGCCGACGCCGCCTTCCGTACCGTCACCGACGGCGATGTGGAGCTGCCGGTGAGCGCCGAATTCCCGCTGGAGCGGGCGGCGGAGGCGCACCGGCTGCTGGAGTCGCGCAGGAGCACGGGGAAGCTGCTGCTGCGGGTGGGCGGCTGAGCGGACGGCCTCGGTCCTACGGCCGGGGGAGGCGGCGCGCGAAGGCCGCCGCCGCCTCCCTGACGTCCTGCTCGGTCCATTCGAGCGCCGGGGCCGCGACCGTCACCTCCGTCATGGACAGGCCGGGCACGCCCGGCTCCGCGAAGACGGCGCGGCCGAAGAGGGAGATCCTGGTCTCCTCGGCCTGACGCAGCGACGCCTCGCCCAGGACGTCGGCCGGATACGGCAGCCAGAGCTGGAACTGGTGGGTCTGCGGCTCTTCCGGGTGCACCCGCAGCCACGGCACACCGCCCTCCGTCAGGCCCTCGCGCAGGGCCCGCGCGACCGGCTTGGCGTGCGCCACGAACGACGGGAGCCGCGGCAGTACGGTGTCGAGACCGGCCAGCGCCGCCAGCGCGGCGGGGAACTGCTGGAACAGCATGCCGCCGTACCGGTGCCGCCACGCCTTCGCCTCCGCGACGACGTCCGCGGAGGCGGCCAGGGCCGCGCCCGAGATGCCGTCCAGCGACTTGTAGAAGCTCACGTACACGCTGTCAGCGAGGGCCGCGATCTCCGGCAGCGGGCGGCCGAAGTGGGGTGTGCACTCCCACAGGCGGGCGCCGTCGAAGTGCACGACCGCGTCCCGGTCGCGGGCGGCGGCCACCGTCGCCGTCAGCTCGTCCCACGACGGCAGCACGAAACCGGCGTCCCGCAGCGGCAGTTCGAGCATCAGGGTGCCGAACGGCTCCTCGAAGTCGCGGATCTCTTCCGCGGTCGGCAGGCGGGGTTCCGTCGTCGGGTGGACGGTGCGCAGGCCGCTCACCGCGTGCAGCGCGCCGCGTTCGTGCACCTCCGGGTGCGCCATCGGGTGCAGCGCCACCGTCGCGTTGCCCGTGCGGCCCGCCCATGCCCGCAGGGCCACTTGCTGGGCCATCGTGCCCGTCGGGAAGAAGGCCGCGTCCTGCGTGCCGAGGGTTTCCGCCACGCGGCGCTCCAGGGCGGCCACGACGCCGTCGCCGTAGATGTCCACCGGTTCCGTCACGTCGTACGCCGTCGCCGCCTCTTCGGCGAGCCGCGCCAGCCGTTCCCCAAGGGTCGCCTTGGGGCCGGACATCAGGACCCTTCCGTCGCACTTCGCGACTGCCGCCGCGACCTTCTCCCGCATCTCGCCGTCATCGCCCATCCCCCGATACTCCCTTCCAGGGCGGCCCCCCGCCACGCCTTATCGCCCCCCGCGCGGGTGCCCGCCCTCCCTCCTTTCCCGCCCGCCCGCCCACCCGTGCGGGTGTTTTTTCGTCTGCGGGTGCCGCTTGTGCCTGGGTCGGTGCCGGGCCGGGGCACCTCCTCGGGCGACGAACGTGCACCCACTTCGAAAACGTCCAGCCCCTTTCCGTTCGTCCCCCTGCGGGGGCACCCCGGCCCGTCCCCTCCCTGTACGTCGGCGTCCGCCCGCCGATGGGGGTGGCCGGGGAAGGGGGGTCCTCCCGGCGAACCGCCCTGCGCCGGTGCGCCCTTCCGACAGACCTTTCGCCCCCCCGGCTGGACGTCGGGTGACGCGGGGCGGCTCGCCGAAGGGACCCCCCTCCCTCCGCCACCACGGCGGACCGTCGGACGCCGACGAGCGAGGAGGGGACGGGCCGGGGTGCCCCCGCAGAAATGCGGTGACAAGAAGGGTGCCGGATACGCGGGGCCAGGTAGCCGCATTTCGAGGAGGTGCCCCGGCCCGGCACCGACCAGGCACAGGCGGCACCCGCAGACGACAAAGCACCCGCACGGGTGGGCGGGCGGGAAAGAAACAAGACAAAGAGACGCAGCGGTGTGCTGAAGCTCTCGCAGGCCGCACCCCGCACGGGCTGACCGCCCCGGAGGGGATTCGCGTAGGATTGACGAGAAGGCGTCCGGTACCCCGGTGAGGACTGGAACGGAAGGCTCGGAGCGCGCGTGGACGAGATGGGCAAGGCGGAGGGGCGGCCGGCGCGACTGGCCGTCGGGGTCGTGGGAGCCGGCAGAGTGGGCCCCGCACTGGCGGCGGCGCTGCGCATGGCGGGGCACCGCCCCGTGGCGGCGTCCGGCGTGTCCGAGGCGTCCAAGCGCCGCGCCGCGGCGCTGCTCCCCGGCGTCCCCCTGGTGGAACCGGCCGCGGTGTTCGAACGCGCCGACCTCGTACTGCTGACCGTCCCCGACGACGCCCTGCCCGACCTGGTCAAGGGCCTCGCGGAGACCGGCGCGGTGCGGCCGGGCCAGCTGCTGGTGCACACCTCGGGCCGGTACGGCACGTCCGTGCTCGACCCGGCGCTGCGCGCGGGCGCGCTGCCGCTCGCGCTGCACCCGGTGATGACCTTCTCCGGCACCCCGGTGGACGTGCAGCGCCTGGCGGGCTGCTCCTTCGGCGTGACCGCCCCCGGCGAGCTGCGGCTGGCCGCCGAGGCCCTCGTCATCGAGATGGGCGGCGAGCCCGAGTGGATCGAGGAGGCCGCCCGCCCGCTCTACCACGCGGCACTGGCCATCGGCGCGAACCACCTCGTCACCCTCGTGGCCCAGTCGATGGACCTGCTCAAGGCGTCGGGCGTCGCCGAGCCCGGCCGCATGCTCGGCCCGCTGCTGGGCGCCGCGCTCGACAACGCCCTGCGCTCCGGTGACGCCGCCCTGACCGGGCCGGTCGCCCGCGGCGACGCCGGCACCGTCACCGCGCACCTGGACGAACTGCGCGCGCACGCCCCCGAGACGGTGGCCTCGTATGTGGGAATGGCCCGCGCCACCGCGGACCGCGCTCTGGCCAACGGAATGCTGAAACCGGAGTTCGCGGAGGCGCTGCTCGGCGCCCTCGCCAATGGAGGGACCCCGTGACCGAGCTGGTGCACACCGCGGCGGAACTGCCCCCGGCCGCCGCCGTCGTCATGACGATGGGCGCGCTGCACGAGGGCCACGCCGCCCTGATCCGCGCGGCCCGCGCCTACGCGGGCGACGGCCTCGTCACCGTCACCGTCTTCGTCAACCCCCTCCAGTTCGGGCCGAACGAGGACCTCGACCGCTACCCCCGCACCCTCGAAGCCGACGTCGTGCTGGCGCAGAAGGCCGGCGCCGACCACGTCTTCGCGCCCGCCACCGACGAGGTCTACCCCGGCGGCCGACCGCAGGTCCGTATCACCGCGGGACCCATGGGCGAGCGGTACGAGGGCGCGTCCCGGCCCGGCCACTTCGACGGCATGCTGACCGTCGTCGCCAAGCTGCTGCACCTCACGCGGCCCGCCGCGGCCTTCTTCGGGCAGAAGGACGCCCAGCAGCTCGCCCTGATCCGCCGCATGGTCACCGACCTGAACTTCCCCGTCGAGATCGTCGCCGTACCGACCGTGCGCGAGCCGGACGGCCTGGCGCTGTCCAGCCGCAACCGCTACCTGTCGGAGCGGGACCGCGAGCACGCCCTGGCCCTGTCCCGCGCCCTGTTCGCGGGCCGGGACGCGGCCGGGGGCGGCCCGGACGCCGTACGACGGGCGGCAGGACACGTCCTGGCCACGGCCGACGGCCTCGCCGTCGACTACCTGGCCCTCATCGACCCCGCCGACTTCACCGAAGCCGCGCCGGACCACGCGGGCCCCGCCGTCCTCGCCGTCGCCGCCAAGGCCGGCACCACCCGCCTGATCGACAACCTCCCGCTGGAGTTCGGAGCCGCCGAATGAACGGAACCAGAGCCACAAGCGCGAGTACCGGCATCCGCCTGTACGCCGCCGAGCCCGGCTGGACGCTGACCTCCGACGTGGTCGTGGTCGGCTCGGGCGTCGCGGGCCTCACCGTCGCCCTGCGCTGCGCCGCCGCGGGAGCGAAGGTCACCGTCGTGACCAAGGCGCACCTGGACGACGGCTCGACCCGCTGGGCGCAGGGCGGCATAGCCGCGGCCCTCGGCGAGGGCGACACCCCCGAGCAGCACCTGGCCGACACCCTCGTCGCGGGCGCGGGCGTCTGCGACGAGACGGCCGTCGCCACCCTGGTCACCGAGGGCCCCGCCGCGGTGCGCCGCCTCATCGCGACCGGCGCGCACTTCGACACCGACAAGACCAGCGGCGAGATCCTGCTGACCCGCGAGGGCGGCCACCACCGCCGCCGGATCGTCCACGCGGGCGGCGACGCGACCGGCGCCGAGGTCTCCCGCGCGCTGATCGAGGCGGTCCGCGAAGCCAATATCGACTTCGTCGAGAACGCGCTGGTCCTCGACCTGCTCACCGACGCCGAGGGCCGCACCGCGGGCGTCACCCTGCACGTGATGGGCGCCGGGCAGCGCGACGGCGTCGGAGCCGTACGCGCCCGCGCCGTCGTCCTGGCCACCGGCGGCATGGGCCAGGTGTTCTCGGCGACCACCAACCCGGCGGTGTCGACGGGCGACGGCGTGGCGCTGGCGCTGCGCGCGGGCGCCGAGGTCAGCGACCTGGAATTCGTCCAGTTCCACCCGACCGTGCTGTGGCTGGGCCCGGACGCCGAGGGCCAGCAGCCGCTGGTCTCGGAGGCGGTACGCGGCGAGGGCGCGCACCTGGTGGACGCCGACGGGGTCCGCTTCATGGTCGGCCAGCACGAACTGGCCGAACTGGCCCCGCGCGACATCGTCGCCAAGGGCATCACGCGGCGGATGCAGGAGACCGGCGCCGAGCACATGTACCTCGACGCCCGGCACTTCGGCGCCACCATGTGGGAGGAGCGTTTCCCCACCATCCTGGCCGCCTGCCGCGCCCACGGCATCGACCCCGTCACCGAGCCGATCCCGGTCGCGCCCGCCGCGCACCACGCGTCCGGCGGCGTCCGTACCGACCTCCTCGGCCGTACGACCGTCCCCGGCCTGTACGCGTGCGGCGAGGTCGCCTGTACGGGCGTGCACGGCGCGAACCGGCTCGCGTCGAACTCGCTCCTCGAAGGGCTGGTCTTCGCCGAGCGGATCGCCGCCGACATCGTCGCCGACCCGACGGTGCCGGGCGAGCCCGTCATCCCGGAGCCCGCGCACACCCCGCTGCTGGCCTCCGAGGCGCGCTACGAGGTGCAGCGGATCATGTCGGCGGGCGCGGGCGTCCTGCGCAGCGCCGACAGCCTGGCCACCGCGGCGGGCGCGCTGGAACGGCTGCACACCGCGGCCGTCGAGGAGTACGACAGGGACGGCAAGACCGCCGAGCCGTGCGTCGAGACCTGGGAGGCGACCAATCTGGGCCTGGTCGCCCGGGTGCTGGTCGCCGCCGCCCGCCGCCGCGAGGAGACCCGCGGCTGCCACTGGCGCGAGGACCGTCCCGACCGTGACGACCAGGCGTGGCGCCGGCATCTCGTCGTACGCCTCACCCCGCACCGCACGCTCGCGGTGCACACCACCGAAGGCACGGACTTCCCGCCGACCGGCGGCGGCACGGGGGACACCCGGGGCGGCGCCCCCGGGACCGCTCCGATCGTGGATGATGGGGCCGCCCCCAACGGCACCGCGCCGGACGCCGCGCCCAGTACCGCGAACCGTCCGCCGCACGCCGCTCGGAATCCGAAGGAGCCCTCGTGACCACCCCCGACCGTCCCCGGCCCGTCGCCCTCCCGCTGCCGCAGATCGGCCCGCCGAGCGAGGTGACCGGCGGCGGCTGCGGTGACGGCTGCGGCTGCGGCGCGGGCGAGGCGTACGACGACGCGTACGGCCTCGACCCGCTGGAGTGCGGCCTCGACCCCGACCTGGCGCAGCTCCTGATGGACGCGGGCCTTGACCCGGTGCAGGTCGAGGACATCGCGCACATGGCGATCGAGGAGGACCTGGACCAGGGCGTGGACGTCACGACCGTGGCGACCGTCCCCGAGGACGCCTTCTCCACCGGCGACTTCACCGCCCGCGAGGCGGGCACCGTGGCGGGCCTGCGGGTCACCGAGGCGGTGCTGTCGGTGGTGTGCACCGACGAGTTCGAGGTCGAGCGGCACGTGGAGGACGGCGACCGGGTCGCGGCCGGGCAGAAGCTGCTCACCGTGCGCACCCGCACCCGCGACCTGCTGACCGCCGAGCGCAGCGCGCTCAATCTGCTGTGCAGGCTCTCCGGTATCGCCACCGCCACCCGCGAGTGGGCCGACGTGCTGGAGGGCACCTCCGCGAAGGTCCGCGACACCCGCAAGACGACACCGGGCCTGCGGGCGCTGGAGAAGTACGCGGTCCGCTGCGGCGGCGGCGTCAACCACCGGATGTCGCTGTCGGACGCGGCGCTGGTCAAGGACAACCACGTGGTCGCGGCGGGCGGCGTGGCGCAGGCGTTCAAGCTGGTCCGCGAGGAGTTCCCCGATCTGGCGGTCGAGGTCGAGGTCGACACGATGCACCAGGTGCGCGAGGTGCTGGACGCGGGCGCCGACCTGATCCTGCTGGACAACTTCACCCCGGCCGAGACCGCGGAGGCCGTCGCGCTGGTCGCGGGCCGCGCGGTGCTGGAGTCCTCGGGCCGCCTCACCCTGGACACCGCCCGCGCCTACGCCGAGACCGGCGTGGACTACCTGGCGGTCGGCGGCCTCACCCACTCCTCCCCGATCCTGGACATCGGCCTCGACCTGCGCGCGGACGCCGCGGGCCGGCGAGCGGAAGCGTAGGGGCGCATGCTGCTCACCATCGACGTCGGCAACACCCACACCGTCCTCGGGCTGTTCGACGGGGAGGAGATCGTCGAGCACTGGCGGATCTCCACCGACCCGCGCCGTACCGCCGACGAACTGGCCGTACTGCTCCAGGGCCTGATGGGGATGCACCCGCTGCTCGGCGACCTCGGCGACGGCATCGACGGCATCGCGATCTGCTCGACGGTGCCGTCGGTGCTGCACGAGCTGCGCGAGGTGACCCGCCGCTACTACGGCGACGTCCCGTCGATCCTGGTCGAGCCGGGCGTCAAGACCGGTGTGCCGATCCTGGTCGACCACCCCAAGGAGGTCGGCTCCGACCGGATCATCAACTCGCTGGCCGCCGTGCACCTCTACGGCGGCCCGTGCATCGTCGTGGACTTCGGCACGGCGACCACCTTCGACGCGGTGTCGGCGCGCGGGGAGTACGTGGGCGGCGCCATCGCGCCCGGCATCGAGATCTCGGTGGACGCGCTCGGCATGCGCGGCGCGCAGCTGCGCAAGATCGAGCTGGCCAGGCCGCGCAGCGTCATCGGCAAGAACACGATCGAGGCCATGCAGTCCGGCATCCTCTACGGTTTCGCCGGGCAGGCCGACGGCATCGCCGAGCGGATGGCGCGCGAGCTGGCCGACGACCCGGACGACGTGACCGTCATCGCGACGGGCGGCCTGGCGCCGCTGGTCCTGGGCGAGGCGTCGATCATCGACGAGCACGAGCCCTGGCTGACGCTGATCGGACTGCGGCTGGTGTACGAGCGGAACGTCCAGACGTCATAGCGCCCGGCGTGTCTCGCCGTGTCGCCCGGCGGTACGGGGCGGCTCCGGGCCGTACGGGGGGCTTGCGGCGGTACGGGGCGGGCGACGCACCCGAGTGCGCGCGGATGCGTGTGATTTGTCCGGTTAAAGACTAATCTTTCGCTATGCCCACGCCACACGGAAACCGAGGCGGGATGGCGTTCAGCGCGGACGAACTGCGCGTGCTGCGCCGAGCCCTGGCGGAAGTCCTGTCCCCTTACGCGGGCCGGACCGACACCGCCGCCGCCGACGCCGTGCTCGCGCCGCGCCCGGCCGAGCACGTACGCCCGGCGGAACAGCTCCGCGGACCCGTACGCCCCGCCGCACAGGCGCGCGTACCGGCGCGGCCCGCCGAGCACGTACAGGAATACCTCCGGCTCGTGCACGCCGTGGACGACGCGGTGGCCGAGGCGGGACGGCTGCGGTCGTTCCTGCTGGACGAGCTGAGCCGGTACCGGCAGGCGCTGCCCGGAAGCGCGGGCGGGTATCTGGAACGGCTCACCGCCGCGCTCGCCGGCGGCTACGTACCCGGCGCGGACGACCTCGCCGCACTGCGCCGCCTGCGTGCCGCACCGAGCGGAACCCCGGAGTACCGGCGGCGCACCGCACTGCTGCGCCGCTGCGAAACCCTCGCAGAGAACGACGTACGACTCCGTCTGGAGGCCCATATGACCACGTCGCGCCGCCTGCTCGCCCTTCCGGGCGCCCGTTCCGCCACCGCCGCGGACCCGGCGGAGAAGAAGCCGTCCCCGGCTCCTTCGCCCCGCCCGAAGTCCCCGGCGCCGTCCCCCTCGCCGGGGCCCGGCGAGGGCGCGCCCAAGCGCCCGCCGACGCCCGCCGAGATCTGGCCGCCCGGCCGCAAGCCCGCCGCGCCCAAGCGGGACGACGAGGCCCGCTCGGCCTGACGGGCCCCGCCGCACCCACCCGCCGTCGGCGGCGCGGGAGGCGTGGCTACGCTGGTCGGTATGGACTACGTATCCGCGATCGTGCCGCCGCTGGTGATGGCGATCCTCTTCATCGCCGTCATCGTGACGATCATCAAGAACCAGGGCGGGGCCAACAAGGCCAAGGAGGACGCGGCGGTGGACGCCGCCTTCGCCCGCGCCGAGGCCGCGCGCCAGCCCTCCGCCGAGGACCGCTGACGCCCGCCGCGGCATTTGACGGCCAAGGAAATCAATATCATCTGATACTTGGCCGAAGATCCATGCCCGATCCACGGACCGGTGCGCGGCGCCCGACAAGGCGCCGTGCGCCGGTCCGACCCGTTTGGTCCCGATAAGCGGAACGTCTGCGGCTAGTATCCGGAATGTGCCCCGGCCATTGGGAGACCTCGAAGACGCCGTCATGACGCGAGTGTGGGAGTGGAACCGACCGGTCACGGTTCGTGAGGTCCTGGAGGATCTCTCACGGGATCGATCCATCGCGTACACAACTGTCATGACCGTAATGGACAACCTGCGCCAGAAGGGCTGGCTCCGCCGCGAGGAGGAAGGCCGCGCTTATCGTTATGAGGCCGTTTCGACGCGTGCCGCATACTCTGCCGCACTGATGAACGAAGCGTGGTCCGCGAGCGACAACCCGGCCGCCGCGCTCGTCCACTTCTTCGGCATGATGTCTCCGGAACAGCGTGAAGCGGTCCGTGACGCATTGCGCATCATCCAGTCCGTCGACCCCTCCGGTCCTGCGGATCCCGAAGGGCGATAGCGTCCGCACATGCCCCTCATGTCGAATGACGTCACCATCCGCCGGGCGCGCACCGGCGATGTCGCCGCGGTACGGACGCTGCTCGACTCCTATGTGCGTGACGGCATCCTGCTCGACAAGCCGACAGTGACCCTTTATGAGGACATCCAGGAGTTCTGGGTCGCGGAACGGGACGAGGACGCGAACGTGGTCGCGTGCGGCGCCCTGCACGTGATGTGGGAGGACCTGGCCGAGGTCAGGACGCTGGCGGTGGACCCGACGCAGCGCGGCAAGGGTGTCGGCCACCAGTTGCTGGCAAAGTTGCTGCACACCGCACGCTGGCTGGGAGTCCGCCGAATTTTCTGCCTCACCTTCGAAGTGGACTTCTTCGCGAAGCACGGCTTCGTGGAGATCGGGGAGACGCCGGTCGACGGCGATGTCTTCGGCGAGCTCCTCCGTTCCAATGACGAGGGTGTCGCGGAGTTCCTGGACCTGGAGCGAGTGAAACCGAACACCTTGGGCAACAGCCGCATGCTGCTGCAACTCTGACCGTTCCGGTTTGTCCGGATCGCGCTACCTCGCGGGCGCCCGTTCGTGCAAGGGGTTTGTGTTTTTCCCGCAAAGGCGCTTTGCTTTTACCGTTAATCCGTTTTCGATGAAAGGGAAGCCGGTGGCTCAGAAGGTCCAGGTTCTTCTTGTTGACGACCTCGACGGCGGCGAGGCGGACGAGACCGTCACGTTCGCTCTCGACGGTGTGACCTACGAGATCGACCTCACCACCGCGAATGCTGACAAGCTCCGCGGGCTGCTCAACCCGTACACGGACAGTGGCCGTCGTACCGGCGGACGGGCCGGTCGTGGCCGTACCAAGGCGGTCCGCGGAGGCGGCGCTTCCGGTCCCGACACCGCGAAGATCCGTGCGTGGGCCAAGGAGAAGGGTTACGAGGTCAACGACCGCGGTCGTGTTCCGGCCACCATTCGTGAGGCGTACGAGAAGGCCCACGGCTGATCCTGGCTACGCGTCCGCAGCGTGATCCGGTGGCAGGCCGTCGCAAGGGCGGCCACCAGTGCCGTGAGCCCGATGGGTACCCCCGTTCCATCGGCTCCATCCGTGACACGCAGCGCGGGCACCGTGGACTCGACTTCGCACCCCGGTCGGGGAGGCCGCAGCCACACCGGCGCGGACCGGTCGTACGCGGCCTCCCGGCGGCCCCACTCGGGGTGCGCGGGCGCTCGCATCGGAGCGCCGGACCCCAGCGCCGTCAGATCCAGCCGGATACCGCCCCACTCCAGCCACTCCAGCAGCCCCGGCAGCTCCTCGGCGGATCCGGCGGCCACCAGCAGCCGGATCCGGTGGCCGTCCAGCGCCACCGGGCCGAGCTGGCCCGGCCGCGGGAAACGGTTCAGCATCGCCAGACCCGCCTCCGCGGGCACGTCCACCGCGTCGAACCGCACCCCGGTGACCAGACCCGGCGGCAGCGCCCCGGTGGTCGGCCACCCCAGTTCGTGCTCGTACCAGCCCATGCCGTGTGCAACTGCCCGCCGGGGCAGGGGTTACGGCGGTGACCACGTACCGTCGATGGGTGAACACGTTCGGTGTCGGCCGGAAGTGTCCGTAACGGCGCAAGGTTGTTCGCCCTTAGCGCACTCCCCAGCCGCTTTCGGCATGGAGTGTCCTGGGCAGAGGGTAAGAAGTACCTAGTGGGAAGGGCTGGTGTTCGAGCAGGCGAGGGCGTGCGTTCGCCACGGGCGTACTTGATAAAGGGGTATTCGCCTGGCCTGCGGGAACATCGTCTCGCACCATCGAGGTTGTGTGAGTGACGTCAGCCGGTAGCGCAGCTTTCCTCGCGCGAGCGGGGGTGGATACGTGAGCGGCGCCGCTGTGCGGGACTAGCATGCGGAAGGACAGGGAGGGGACCGACCCCTCACTGCCCGACCGCTCTGAGGAGCGATTAACGATGTTCGAGAGGTTCACCGACCGCGCGCGGCGGGTTGTCGTCCTGGCTCAGGAAGAAGCCCGGATGCTCAACCACAACTACATCGGCACCGAGCACATCCTCCTGGGCCTGATCCACGAGGGTGAGGGTGTCGCCGCTAAGGCCCTGGAGAGCCTCGGGATTTCGCTCGAGGCGGTCCGCCAGCAGGTGGAGGAGATCATCGGCCAGGGCCAGCAGGCCCCGTCCGGCCACATCCCCTTCACCCCCCGGGCGAAGAAGGTCCTGGAGCTGTCGCTCCGCGAGGCCCTCCAGCTCGGCCACAACTACATCGGCACCGAGCACATCCTGCTCGGCCTGATCCGCGAGGGCGAGGGCGTCGCAGCCCAGGTCCTGGTGAAGCTGGGCGCCGATCTCAACCGGGTCAGGCAGCAGGTCATCCAGCTCCTGTCCGGCTACTCCGGCGGGAAGGAGTCGGCCACGGCAGGCGGCCCGGCCGAGGGCACCCCCTCGACCTCGCTCGTCCTCGACCAGTTCGGCCGCAATCTGACCCAGGCCGCTCGTGAGACCAAGCTCGACCCGGTGATCGGGCGCGAGAAGGAGATCGAGCGGGTCATGCAGGTGCTGTCCCGCCGCACCAAGAACAACCCCGTGCTCATCGGCGAGCCCGGCGTCGGCAAGACCGCCGTCGTCGAGGGCCTGGCCCAGGCGATCGTCAAGGGCGAGGTGCCCGAGACGCTGAAGGACAAGCAGCTCTACACGCTTGACCTCGGCGCCCTGGTCGCCGGCTCCCGCTACCGCGGTGACTTCGAGGAGCGCCTGAAGAAGGTCCTCAAGGAGATCCGCACCCGCGGCGACATCATCCTGTTCATCGACGAGCTGCACACCCTGGTCGGCGCCGGTGCCGCCGAGGGCGCGATCGATGCCGCCTCCATCCTCAAGCCCATGCTGGCCCGCGGTGAGCTCCAGACCATCGGCGCCACCACGCTGGACGAGTACCGCAAGTACCTGGAGAAGGACGCGGCCCTCGAGCGCCGCTTCCAGCCCATCCAGGTCGCGGAGCCGTCGCTCCAGCACACCATCGAGATCCTCAAGGGCCTGCGCGACCGGTACGAGGCGCACCACCGGGTGTCCATCACGGACTCCGCCCTGGTGGCCGCCGCGACCCTGGCCGACCGGTACATCTCGGACCGCTTCCTGCCGGACAAGGCGATCGACCTGATCGACGAGGCCGGTTCCCGGATGCGCATCCGCCGGATGACCGCGCCGCCGGACCTGCGCGAGTTCGACGAGAAGATCGCCGACGTGCGCCGCGAGAAGGAGTCCGCGATCGACTCGCAGGACTTCGAGAAGGCGGCCTCGCTCCGGGACAACGAGAAGCAGCTCCTCGCCGCGAAGACCAAGCGCGAGAAGGAGTGGAAGGCCGGCGACATGGACGTCGTCGCCGAGGTCGACGACGACCTGATCGCCGAGGTCCTGGCGACCGCCACCGGCATCCCGGTCTTCAAGCTGACCGAGGAGGAGTCCTCCCGCCTGCTGCGCATGGAGGACGAGCTGCACAAGCGCGTCATCGGCCAGCGGGACGCCGTCAAGGCGCTCTCCAAGGCCATCCGACGCACGCGTGCCGGTCTGAAGGACCCCAAGCGTCCCGGTGGCTCGTTCATCTTCGCCGGCCCGTCCGGCGTCGGTAAGACCGAGCTGTCCAAGGCGCTCGCCGAGTTCCTCTTCGGCGACGAGGACGCGCTGATCGCGCTCGACATGTCGGAGTTCAGCGAGAAGCACACCGTCTCGCGGCTCTTCGGCTCGCCTCCCGGCTACGTCGGGTACGAGGAGGGCGGCCAGCTCACCGAGAAGGTGCGCCGCAAGCCGTTCTCCGTCGTCCTCTTCGACGAGGTCGAGAAGGCCCACCCCGACATCTTCAACTCGCTGTTGCAGATCCTGGAGGACGGTCGCCTGACCGACTCCCAGGGCCGGGTCGTGGACTTCAAGAACACGGTGATCATCATGACCACCAACCTCGGCACCCGGGACATCTCCAAGGGCTTCAACCTGGGCTTCGCCGCCCAGGGCGACACGAAGTCCAACTACGAGCGGATGAAGAACAAGGTCAGCGACGAGCTGAAGCAGCACTTCCGCCCGGAGTTCCTGAACCGCGTCGACGATGTCATCGTCTTCCCGCAGCTCACCGAGGAGGACATCCTCCAGATCGTCGACCTCATGATCAGCCGGGTCGACGAGCGGCTGCGCGACCGCGACATGGGCATCGAGCTCAGCCCCGACGCCAAGGTGCTGCTCTCCAAGCGCGGCTACGACCCCGTCCTGGGCGCCCGGCCGCTGCGCCGGACCATCCAGCGCGAGATCGAGGACTCGCTCTCCGAGAAGATCCTCTTCGGCGAGCTGCGCCCCGGTCACATCGTCGTGGTCGACGTCGAGGGCGAGGGCGAGACGGCCAAGTTCACGTTCCGTGGCGAGGAAAAGGTCACGGTCGCGGACGCGCCGCCGGTGGAGACGGCGAGCGGGCCGAATCTGACCAAGGACGCGTAGCGCCTCCGGCGCGGTAGCGTCCGCCGCGACAGCGGCGCAGTGAGGGGCGGGCCCCGGACCAGCGATAACGGTCCGGGGCCCGCCCCTTTTGTCACCTCGGGGCGTGGACGGTGACCTTCACGCGCGGGATGCGGTCGGCGTTGAGGACGGGGCCGGGGCCGGGGCCGGTGACCGTGACCTTGGTCAGAGCGGGAAGGGCCGCGAGCGGCGCCAGGTCGACCGGGCCGGGGTCCCTGGGGCAACGCGCTTCCATGATGGCGGTCGTGAGCTGCGAACCGAGCCAGCAGAACGACCGCGGCGTCTCCACCGATGGACCACGCCACCTCGACGACGGCCGAAGCCTCGTCGCGGCTCAGCCTTTCCGGGCCCGGAAGCAGTTTCCAGGACCAGCGGGCCGACGCTCACCAGTCCTTGGACGTCCTCGGCCGTCCGTGGCGGGATGAGCCTCTCCGCACGATGCACCACCTCCGCGCGGACCCGCGGGTCCAGCTCTGTGGCGTGTTCCAGGCACGCCGTCGCCAGCAGGTGCAGCCGGGCTGAGTGGTCCGGCTCCGCGTCGCCGCGCTCGATCAGCTTCCGCAGCAGCCTGGCCCGCTCGGCCGGGCGGCCGTGGGCGACGGCCATGCGGATGACGTCGGCCCACTGGTCGTGGTGGGCGTTGGCGGCCAGCAGGTCGAAGTCGAGGTCTTCGACGGCTGCGCGGGCGGCCAGGAAGTCCTGGAAGGTGCGGTGGATGAAGTCGACCGTGTCCGGCGTGGGCTCGCGCAGCAGCCCGCTGCGGTCGCGCAGGTGGCAGTAGACGGAGGCGCTGTCGCCGAGCGCGGCGGCGGACGGCATCGCGGGCAGGGCGGCTGAGATCAGGCGCATGGCGTCGGAGATGTCCATCTCGGCCTGGCCGTTCTTCACCAGCCAGTACGCCAGCTTCTGGAGGAGCTGGATCTGGGGTTCCTCGGTGAGCGGGGTCGCCAGATCGCGTTCGCGGTCACGGCGGATCAGCAGCATGCCGAGGGCGGCGTCGTACAGCTCCTTGCGGCCGGTGGGGAGGTAGCCGCTGCGGTCGCGGTGCAGGGCGCAGATGAGGCCGCACATGAGCGGGTTCGTGGCGAGCCGGGCCAGGTCCTGCTTGGTGTGGAGGGCGTCGAGGAGGGTGCGCTGGTACGTGTCGAGGCGCGCCCGCTCCTCGGGCTCCTCGTCGGGGACGCTGGCGCGGGCGGCGTCGTGCCAGCGCTCGCTGAAGGCGCGGATGTCGCCCCGGCTCATGGGGGAGAGGGTCAGGTCGGTGAAGCCCTCGTCGGCGAGCCAGGAGTCGGAGACGGCCGTCGGGCGGGACGTGACCAGCCAGCGGTTGCCGGGATACGCGGCGAGCAGGCCGCGCAGCCAGTCGCCGACGCGCTCACGGGACCGTTCGTCGATCTCGTCCAGGCCGTCGATGAGGACCAGCCCGCGCCGTTCGGCCAGGACGTCCTCGGCCCAGTGCGACGGCGGGCTCAGCGGCACCTCGACGGCGCTCAGGAAGTCGGCGGGCGCGGGCAGCCGGTCGCGGCGGGCGATCGTACGGAGCGGGAGGACGTACGGGACCAGGCCGCGCAGGTGCTCCAGGTGCTCGCCCAGGTCCTGCCGGGCGGTGGCGACCGCCAGCCACTGCACGAGGGTGGTCTTGCCCGAGCCCGCGACACCCCGCAGCAGCACCCGGTCGTGCCCGGCGAGCGCCTGCTCTGCGGGGAGCGGGCGGTGGGCGCGCGGCGCGAGGTCTTCCATGGCCGGATCGGCCGTCGGTGTCGCCTCCAGGCTGTAGTAGGCGGCGTCCAGGGGCCAGGTGGCGCGTTTGCGGTCGGTGAGGTCGATGCCGAAGATGCGGAGCGTGCCGTGGCGTTTGACGAGGTAGGGGGCGTAGCGGGCCTCGAAGGTGGAGCGGGGGTCGATGAGCTGGCCGGGGGGCGGGACGAACAGGGGGGTGAAGCCCTGCTGGCTGAGGACGCTGCGCAGGCCGGTGCCGTCGTAGGGGCGCTGGAGGAGTGTGACGGTGACGCGGCCGTGCTGCCAGCCGGTCGGGTCGGTGGTCACGACGCCGATCAGGACGTCACCCGCGAAGACGGCGGCGCCGGACATGCCCGCCCAGGGGGAGAGGCCGTCAGGGCGCGGCGCGGGCGGGGTGCCGTCGACGGCGAGTACGTCCCGGCCGCCGAGCAGGCCCGAGCCGGGCTTGTACGTACCGGTGAGCTGTTCGGTGTCGAGGCCGCCGCTCGCGTCGCGCTGGGCGTAGGGGAAGCCGATGGCCTGGCAGTCGGGGACGGGGGCGAGGGAGGACAGCATGGCCCACAGGTTGGGGCGACCGCGGGCGAAGGCGCTCTCGTCGGCCAGCGGCCGGGGCGGCGATCTCCACCGGCCGGCCCGTCGCCGCGTCCTTCGGGCGGAGCGTGAAGGAGACCGTGTGGGTGCGGCCCGTGGTGCGGGCGGTGTCGGCGCCCGCTTCGACGACCACGGCCTTGATCCCGCCGTGGCCGGTGCGGACGCGTTCGAGGGTGACGGCGAATTCCATGTGGATCTCGCCGACCTCGAAGCGGACGGCTTGGCCCGCGCCGCGGGCGGCGCCCGTGACGAGGCCGTGGCGGACGGCTTCGACGGCGTCGGCCAGGTCGATGGCGTCGAGCGGTGTGTGCGGCAGATCCGGCATGGAGCCCCCCTTGTGTCCGGGCCTCACGATAGGGGCGGGAATGTGACCCGCGCCACGAATTCGTGGAAGGGGGCGGGTTCTAAGGGGCGGGGAAGTGGCGGGGAAGTGGTGGCGGTCACAGGTCCTTGGTCCCGGTGGAATTCGCCGGATCGCGTGGCGAGGTGATGTGCCCCATGTGAGCCAGGCCACTTACTAAGCGAAATAGTGGCGGGTTCGCGGGGTGTGCGGAGCCTGTGGATCACGCACAGGCGGGGGACAGGGAAGTGAAGGGGCGGGGCCCTTGATGCCCGTTTTGGTGCGACTTGAGCGGGTGGGCGTACCGGGCATTCGACGTAAAAAGGGTGAAGGGAAGGGCGGAATCCGAGAGGTCGGCGCTACGACCGCGCTTAGTAATAGGGGTCCTTGTGGTCCGGCGGAATGCCGCGTTACCAAGGATGGGCAACGAGCCGCAGTCGGATGTTTCGGATCTCCGGACCTGTTGCTCCCCCCTTTCAGTGAGGTTGTTTCTTCATGCGCAAGAACTCGACGATGAACCGTGCCCCGAAGTCCGTCACCCGTGGCCGTGTCGCGGTAGTGACGGGCGGACTGGTCGCGGCGCTCGCCCTGGGCTCGACGGCGGCGATCGCTGCCGACACGCAGCACGAGGGATTCCTCGCCGCCGGGACGGCGAGCAGCATCTCCGACGTGGTGCAGAAGCAGGCCAGCGGCCAGCAGGCCACCGCGGCCAAGGTGAAGGCCGACGCCGCGAAGACCAAGGCCGCCAACGAGGCCAAGGCCAAGGCCGCGGCCGACGCCAAGAAGCGCGCGGACGCCAAGGCCGCCGCCGACCGCAAGGCCCGCAGCGCGTCCTGGGTGACCCCGACCAGCGGTTACGTGATCGGCGCGGGGTACGCGCAGGCCGGTCCGCACTGGGCGCACACCCACTCCGGCCAAGACTTCGTCGTGCCGAGCGGCACGAGCGTGCGGGCCGCGCACACCGGCACCGTCGTGACGGCGGGCTGGGGCGGCGCGTACGGCAACAACATCGTGATCAAGCACGCGGACAACACGTACTCGCAGTACGGCCACCTGTCGCACATCGGCGTGCACGTCGGCCAGAAGGTGGACACCGGCCAGGAGATCGGCAAGTCCGGCTCCACCGGCAACTCGACCGGTCCGCACCTGCACTTCGAGATCCGCAAGACCCCGTACTACGGCTCCTCCGTCGAGCCGCTGCACTTCCTGCGCACGCACGGCGTGCACGTCTGACGTACATCTGACGCACGTCCGACGCACGTCTGATCCCACCAGTCGTACAAGAGATCCAGTCGTACAAGAGAGACGGCGGCCGTCAACATCCGGCCGCCGTCTCTACCCGTGCGAGGCCCCTCGGAAGAGCCCCTCAGCCCCTCGCAAGCTCAGCCACTCGCAAGCTCAGCCCCCTCAGACCCCCGCCTCGGCCTCCGCCTGCGCGACCAGGTCGAGCGCGACGTCGAGGATGGCGGCGCGCTTGGCGGCCGGATCGCCCTCGATGTCGCGCATCGCGAACATCCCGGCGTGCATGGCGAAGAGCGCGGTCATGCAGCGCACCTGCGCGGGCATCGGCCACTCCGGCTCCCTCAGCAGCCCGCTCAGCGAGCCGATCTTGCCCTTGAAGGACTCGCCGATGCTCAGCTCGCGCACCGTGGCCTGGTTCTCCTGGAAGAACCGGAACAGCGCCTCCGCGCCCCACAGCGCCTCGCTGTAGCGGCGCAGCACCTCCTGCTTGGTGGCCAGCGTGCGCGGCTGCTCGTTGCCCCAGGCGATCAGCGCGTCGACCGGTTTCGACAGGTCCTGCGCGATGCTGATGAGGATGTCTTCCTTGGTTTTGAAGTGGTAGTAGAGCGCCGCTTTGGTGACGTCCAGATGCTCGGCGATCTCGCGCAGTGAGGTCTTCTCGTAGCCCTGCTCCGCGAAGAGTTCGAGGGCGACGTCCTGGATGCGGCGGCGGGTGTCGCCGCGGCGGGTCTGCGCTGTGACCATGGCTGTGCACTCCTGCTGCGCTCGCGTCGGGCAGACGGAGCCCGACCGGCTCGACGGGCTGTACGGGGCATGACGGTACGGCCTTGGTCAAACCCTACGCACTTACTTGACGCCCGGCTAGTTACGCCCGTACCTTCATTCCGTACCTAGCTAGCCGGGCGGCAAGTAAGCGGACGGCGAAGTGAGTGTCGCCGGACCCGGAGAACCGCCCTCACCGGGGGAGGACCCACCGCCATGTCCCAGACCGACACCGCCGCCGCCGTCAAGGCGGAGCCGCGACAGCGCAGTGTGCGCGTCGTCATGGCGGGCCTGCTGATCGCGATGATGCTCGCGATGCTCGACAACATGATCATCGGTACCGCGATGCCGACGATCGTCGGCGAACTCGGCGGGCTCAACCACCTGTCGTGGGTCGTCACCGCCTACACGCTGGCCACCGCCGCCTCCACCCCCATCTGGGGCAAGCTCGGCGACATGTACGGCCGCAAGGGCATCTTCCTCACGTCCATCGTGCTGTTCCTGCTCGGCTCCGCGCTCTCCGGCATGTCGCAGACCATGGACCAGCTCATCAGCTTCCGCGCCGTCCAGGGCCTGGGCGCCGGCGGTCTGATGGTCGGCGTGATGGCGATCATCGGCGAGATGATCCCGCCCCGCGAGCGCGGCAAGTACCAGGGCATGATCGCCGGTGTCATGGCCATCGCCATGATCGGCGGCCCGCTCGTCGGCGGCAGCATCACCGACAACTGGGGCTGGCGCTGGAGCTTCTACATCAACCTGCCGATCGGCGTCGTCGCCCTCGCGATGGTCACCATCGTGCTGCACCTGCCGAAGAAGCGGCGCTCGGGCCGTATCGACTACTGGGGCGCGTCGCTGCTCACCGTCGCGATCACCTCGCTGGTCCTGCTCACCACCTGGGGCGGCACGCAGTACGCCTGGGGCTCCGCGCAGATCATCGGCCTGCTCGTGCTCGGCCTCGTCTCGCTCGCGGCCTTCCTCTACGCCGAGACCCGCGCCGCCGAGCCGGTGCTGCCGCTGCGGATCTTCCGCAACAGCAACTTCTCGCTGATCTCGCTGGTCGGCTTCATCGTCGGCTTCACGATGTTCGGCGCGATGACCTTCCTGCCGCTGTACCAGCAGACCGTCCAGGGCGCCTCCGCGACCAACTCGGGACTCCTGCTGCTGCCGCTGCTCAGCGCCATGCTCGTCGTCTCCATGGTCGCCGGACGCATCACCACCTCCACCGGCAAGTACAAGATCTTCCCGCTGGTCGGCGGCGCCTTCATGACCTTCGGCCTGTTCCTGCTCTCCACCATGGACGTCAACACCAGCCGCTTCACCTCCGGCCTCTACATGGCCGTACTGGGCGTCGGCATGGGCTTCGTCATGCAGATCACGATGCTGATCGCGCAGAACAGCGTCGAGATGAAGGACATCGGCGTCGGCTCCTCGTCCTCCACCCTCTTCCGTACGATCGGCGGCTCCTTCGGCGTCTCGCTCTTCGGCGCCCTCTTCACGCACACCGTCTCCCACGGCATGGCCTCCAGCGCCGCCGGAGCCGGTTCCGGGGCCGCTGGAGCCGGTGCCCAGCTCGACCGGGCCACCATCGCCAAGTTCCCGCCGGCCGTGAAGGACGCGTACTTCCACGCGGTCGCCGACGGCACCCACACCGTCTTCCTGTGGGGCGCCGTCATCAGCGTCGTCGGCTTCGTCGCGGCCTGGTTCATCACCGAGACCCCGCTGCGCGCGGCGGCCCCCAAGGCCGCCAGCTCCGAGGACGAACAGCCCCCGGTCCTGGCCGACGCCATCTGATCATCTGACCGTTACCCCGTACGAGCCCCGCGCCCGCCCCGGCAGACGCGGGGCTCGGTCGCGCCGCGGCTACGACGCGGCCTCGACCGCCTCGAAGATGTCCGCGTCCGTTTCCCGCTGCCAGGGCGGCAGTTCAGCCCAGTCCGCGACATACCCGGGCTTCGGGTCCTCGAAGTGCCGGTAGATCTGCGCGATCCAGCACGTCGCCACGAACCGCCCCTTCTGCTCCCGGCCGAGCCTGCCCGCGTGCCCGCCGCTCACCGCCAGGAACTCCCGCACCTGCCCCTCCACGGCCGCCGCCGACGCCCGCTCCCACTCCGGCGTCGCCTCCCACGGCGTCACGTACCCGGCCTTCGGCTCCCCCGGGAAGTGCCGGTGCACTCCGGTGATCCACGCCTCACGAAACAGGCGTCCAGGTTCTTGTGTCACGTTCGGACTCCCAACGCTGTCATGCGGTCCGACAACTCCCGGACCCGCCTGTCGGACACGTACGGCGTGAGATGACTCCTCAAGCCGTGCAGTTTTTGGATCATGTAACCCGACCTGGTCCGGTATGCCACGTCCACCGCGCCCGTCCCATGGCTCACCAGCCGGTCGATGTCCTTGCGGCGGGCACCGATCACGGCGAGGTCGGTGAGCACCGAGCCCTGGCGGCGCGGGGAGAGCGGTTCACGAAGCGCTCTCGTGAGAGCCTGCTCGGCCAGGTCCAGCCGACCCAGGGAGATATAGGCGGCCCCCCGTTCCTCCGCCAGTCGGTCGCCGGTGAAGCGCAGCCAGCCGCCGGGGGCGGGGCCGGTGAGATCCTGCACGCCGGCCGCCTCGTCCAGCGCGCGGTTGCAGCCGTCCGCGTCACCCAGCCCGGCGAGGACCTGCGCCCGCACGGATGCGACCCAGTGGCGGGTGGGCAGCTCACCGTCTCCGTTCCGCGCGAGGGCCGCGGCTGCCTCAAGCAGCGGAAGCGCCTCGTCGTACTGGCGCGCGTAGAGACTGACGAACGAGTGCCGGACCAGCGCACAAGCCCACAGATCCCGGTCCCCGGCTTCCTTGCTCGCGTCACCGGCCAGCAGGTAGCACTGAGCGGCTTCGGTGTACCGGTTCGCGTCGAACCAGACCTCGCCGGCGAGTTGGGCGATGTCGCCGACCATGCCGCACAGTTCGCGGTGATCCGAGGCCCGCTGCCCTCCCCTCAGGGCAGAGGTGAGAGAGGCGAGTTGTTCCCGCACCAGCGGATACACCGACTGCTTGGTCGATGTCAGACCGTAAACGCTCCATAGATCGGCATTGAGCGTGCTGCGCTCACGCATGTCCTCGGTGGGAGCCGCACCGGTCTCGGGCGGCGCCACGGGCTGCGGGAGCGCGACTATCGCCCCCGTGACGCTGACGAGTCGTAGGAACTCACGACGGATCATGTCCTCAAGAGTGCCTGAGTCGGGCTCCTGAACGAACGCGTTGTCGATATGGATTGGCCCGCCGTGTCCGGTCGCGGTCCTGGCCCTGGTCCGTCCGTACGTCGCCCGCCGGACGGTCACCGCGACTGTGCTGGTCGTGGCCCGCCGTGGGCTGAATCCCAGGTCGGTCAGGGAGCGACCGGTGAGTTTGTGCAGCACGCGCTCGTAGACAGGACGGGGGCTGGCGACCTCTCCGCGCTCCCACGCCGCGATGAGGCGCGGAGTGCAGCCGGTGTTCTCGCCCAGAGTTGACGCCGTGGCGTTGACGTGTCGGGCGAACTCGGTCCGGCTCATGCGGAACTGAGCTTCCCGCACATCGCGGATGACGTTGTTGGGCTTGGCGTCTGCGGTCATCTCGGCTCCGGCACTTCAGCACGTTGACGGTCAGAACGTAGCTTCTGAAGCGGCACGTTGGAGGCTGGATGCCCGGTCGGGGCGACTCCGATGTGCCAATTGCATGCTTCTTACACGCCGGTGGCCACGCGATCGCCGGACGCTATCGGTTTTCCTCGATGAGCAACTACGAGCAACTACCAGAGACGCTGCTCATTCTGGAACGGAGATCGCCCATGCCGACCAAAACCGTTGCGCCTCGCGGCCGGCCCCGCATGATTGCGCGGCATCGCATCGCACTCGGACTGAGGCCCGAACTCGCCGAGGTGGGCCGTGCGCGCCACGAGTTGCGTGACCGCCTGGCCGAGTGGCGACTGAGCGAGGCAGCGGACGTGGCGCTGATCGTGCTCAGCGAACTGGTCGGCAACGCGTTACAGCACGCGCCGTGCCCGAGCATCGCGTTGACCGTGACCGCAGCCGACGGTCACGTGCTGATCGAAGTACGCGACGGCTCGCGCCGTCCGCCGGTCATCGACCGCGGCCCCGATCGCTACGGCGAGACCGGTCGCGGGCTGCCGTTGGTGGCCGCGCTCTCGCGGGACTGGGGCTGGACACCGCACGAGAACGGCACGAAGACGACGTGGGCCGTCGTAGCCGCTTTGGTGCGCGAGCCCGCGTGACCGTCACCCCCCCCGTATTTCCGTGGAAGAGACCCGGCCCCCCGGTCGGGCAGGCCCCGGTTCGATTCCGGGCGACGCGACTTCGAGAACAACCATGGAGGGTCCGCCGTGAACGACTTCGTGCCCGCACCCTTACCCGTGTGCGGTGCCCGCCGCCTCTTACCCGACCAACTCGTGCCCGCGGCGAGGGCGTTCGCCCCGCCCGACACCACGGAGCCCGAGCACGTGGACCGCGACCTGCGATGCGTGCTCCAGGCCCACGCCGCAGGCGACCACCACGCGTACGTGATGCACATCGACGGCCGCGACACCGGTTCGGTCTGGGCCCGGTGGGACCGCAGCGAGGGGCCACTCGCCCTCACGGTGCTGCCCGACTGCCGGGTACGCGCGCCCGAACCGCTGGACGAGGGGTGCTGCCAGTACGCGGACCACCCCGGCGGCCACTGCTACGAACTCACCGACCCCTGGCAGCCAACGGCTGTCCCCACGGCGTCCACCGACCACCCGCGGGAGATGTAGACGCGTGCCATTCGACTGCGACCGACATTCGCGTGGCGGGAGGTCACCGGATTGTGCAAGCCCCGCGAAGTGCCGGACCCACGGCTACTCGCGGGGCAGCATCAGTTGCGCGACCGCGCCGCCGCCGTCCTCGGCGGGGACGTTGCGGAAGGTGAGGCGGGCGCCGAGGACGCGGGCCTGGCCGGTGGCGATCGTCAGGCCGAGGCCGTGGCCGCCGCCCGAGCGGGCGGCGGAGCCCGTACGGAAGCGGTTGGGGCCGTCGCGCAGGAGGTCCGGGGGGAAGCCGGGCCCGTGGTCGCGGACGCGCAGATAGGGGCCGTCGACCACCACCTCGACGGGGGCGCCGCCGTGCCGGGCGGCGTTGGCGAGCAGATTGCCGAGGATGCGCTCCAGGCGGCGCGGGTCGGTGGGCACGACGGCCTCCTCGGCCACCGTGACCGAGGCGTCCGGCGCCAGTGCCACGACGCGGCGGCGGACGAACTCGCCGAGCGCCAGCTCCTGGAGGTCGGCCTGTTCCGCGGCGCCGTCCAGCCGCGCCACCTCCAGGACGTCCTCGACCAGCGTCCGCAGCGCGTGCACGCGGTCGCGCACCAGCTCCGAGGGGCGGCCGGGCGGCAGCAGCTCGGCGGCGGTGACCAGGCCGGTGACCGGCGTCCGCAGCTCGTGCGCGATATCGGCCGTCACCCGCCGCTCGGCCTCCAGCCGCAGTTGCAGCGCGTCAGCCATCGCGTCGACGGCCCGCGCCAGCTCGTCCGTCTCGTCCCGTACGCGCCGGCCGCCGATCGCCTCGCGCACCCGTACCTCGGTGTCGCCGTCCGCGACCTTGCGGGCCGCGACCGCCGCCATTCGCAGCCGCCGCGACATCCGGCCGCCGATCAGCACGCCGATCGCCGTACCGCCGACGACGACCGCGAGCGACCCGGCCACCAGCGCCTGGTCGAGGTCGTCCAGCACGGAGTAGCGGTCGGTGAAACCGGTCTTCAGCGACAGCACCCGGCCGTCCGCGGCGGGCGTCTCCGCCCACACCATCGGGTGACCGCCGGTGTCCTGCACATACGTGGCGCGCTGCCCCTTGGCCGCGAACTCCTTCAGTTCGCGCGGCAGCTCCGGGTCGTCGATCTTGGCGTAGAACACCAGCCGCCCGGTCGTCTCGTAGATCCGCAGCGCCGACTGGACGCGCTCGTCCTGGACGTCACGGGTGCTGTTGATCATGCTGACCCGCGCGGCGTTGTGCACGACCAGGCTCAGCGCGAGCGCGACCAGCGCCGACACCACGGCGATGGCCGCGGCGATCTTCCAGCGCAGACCGGCACGGAACCAGCGCGGGCCGGTACCGAAGCGGCGCGGGCCGGTACGCAAGCGGCGCGGGCCGGTACGCGAGCGGCGCGGGGCTCCGGGGTACGAGGAGGCGGACGGCGAGTCCGCCGGACGGGACGGCACGCGACCTCAGGCCCGCAGCTTGTAGCCGAAACCGCGGACGGTCTCCAGCCGGTCCTGGCCGATCTTGGCGCGCAGCCGCTGCACATGGACGTCCACGACCCGCGTGTCGCCGCCCCACTCGTAGTCCCAGACCCGCTGGAGCAGCCGGTCGCGGGAGAGCACGGTGCCGGGCGCGCCCGCGAATTCCAGCAGCAGCCGCATCTCGGTCGGGGTCAGCGCCAGCCGCTCCCCGGCCCGCGTGACCACCATGCCCTCGGGGTCGATCTCGATGTCCCCGAAGGAGAGCTGCGGCGCGTCGTCCAGCCCGTCGTCACCGCCCGCCGCCCGGAAGCGGCGCAGTACGGCGCGGATGCGCGCCACCAGCACCGCGCCGTCGAACGGCTTGGTCACGTAGTCGTCGGCCCCGGCCTCCAGGCCGAGCACGATGTCGATGGCGTCGGCCCGCGCCGACACCATGATCACCGGCACCGTCGACTCGTCCCTGATCCGGCGGCACAGCGACACGCCGTCCAGGCCCGGCACCATCACGTCGAGCAGCGCGAGGTCCGGCCTGCGGGCGCGGAAGGCCGTGAGCCCTTCGAGCCCGTCGGGCGCGGCCGTGACCTCGAAGCCGTCGCGTTCCAGCGCGAGAGTCGTCGCCTCGCGGATGACGTCGTCGTCCTCGACGAACAGGACATGAGTGGCGGCCACCGGGCTATTGTCCCTGGCCGTGCTGGACGGCGTCGCCGTCGGCCGACATCTGCGGGGCCGTCGAACCGGCAGCGGCGGGACTGCTCGGCCTGCCGGACACGCCGGAGGAGGGGGATTTGGCCGGCGCCGGGGTCGTGGTCTCCGCCGCCGGCACGCCGGGATCGACCGGGTCCGACTTGGGCAGCGGCGCCGGGTCGGTCGAGGTCGGCTCGGGCGAGACGGTCGGCGTCCGCGCGCCGAAGTCCGAGAAGTCCCGCGCGACCTCGACGAAGCGCTGCCCGCGCCAGGCGTACGTGATCGACTCCTGCCCGGTCGGATACGTCGCCGGGTCGTCGGTCCTGTACACCTCGTGGATGATCTGGAGCCGCCCGTCCTCGACACTGCCGTAGACCGGCGGCTGCTCGTCCGCGAACACGTTCTGGTACTTGCCGTTGACCATCCGGTACACGTACGCGGCGATGCCGAGGCCGTCGCCGCACGTCGTCACGTTGATCACCAGGTCGGGGCCGTCGCCCGCCGTGAGGTCGCCCGAGTCGGTGTCCATCGGATAACCGGCCCCCACGCACGGCGTCAGATCCTCGCGTACGTCCGCGCTGACGCTGTTGTCCTTGCGCACCATCGTGGCCAGCGCCACCTGGTCGGCGACGATCGCCGGGGCGACGGTGGACGGCGTCTTCACCCGGGTGGCGGCCGGCGCCGGGCCTTCACGGCGGGCGCCGGTGGCGGCCGTACCGCAGCCTGCGACCACGACGCACGCGCACGCCAGCGCGCCCGTCGCGAGAGTCGAGGCTACGCGGCCCACACGCCCTCCATGCGTTCCATCGGTTCCCGGCCGAGCGCGGCCGGGTCCAGCGGGTCGGTCGAGCCGGCCGACCCGGTCGAGCCGGCCGTGCCGAGCGGAGCGGCCGCGCCGAGCGGTCCGGTCGCGTCCGTCGAATGAGCCGGGTGCGTCGAGTATGCCGATTCCGGTTGGGACGCGTCACGCCCGGCAGAGTCCCGGTCCACCGCGTCCAGCCGGGAGTAGCCGTAGCGGCCGTGCTCCAGTTCGTACCGCAGCCGGGCCAGCGCCCGGTGCAGGGTGCTCTTCACCGTACCGGTCGACATGCCCAGCGCGCGGGCCGTCTCCTGGGTGGAGAGCTGGCCGTAGTGCCGCAGCATCACGACCTGCCGCTGCTTGGGCGCCAGCACCGTCATCACGTCGAGCAGCATTTCGCGGTCCGCGCGCTGCTCCGAGCCGTCGTCCACGCTCGCGTCCGGCAGCTCGCCCGTGGGCACCTCTTCCAGCTTCCGGTTCCGCCACCACTCGGTACGGGTGTTGATCATGACCCGGCGCATGTACGCGTCGGCCAGCGTCTTGTCGGCGATGCCCTCCCAGCGCGGATACGTCCGCACCAGCGCGGTCTGTACGAGGTCCTGCGCGTCGACCGGATTGGGCACCAGGCGGCGGGCGCTGCGCAGCAGGGCGTCCTGCCGAGTCCGCACGTACTCCTCGAACTCCAGTACCTCGCCGTTCCCCGCCATGGTGTGACTCCGTCCCGTGCCTGCCTGCCGCTGTCGTCGTTCCCTGCCGACATCGAGGACGCTACGGAGCGGATGTTGGGCTTTCGCCACCGCGAGCGCACAGCGGCCTCACAGCAACCCATCGGTTCTGTAACGGGTGGAATGCAAGCCGTGAATCGCTATGAATAGGCGCATTCTGTGTTTAAACGGGCATTTACGGACCCGAGAAGTCAGGCGTCACAGGGGGCGCGGCCCACGAAAGCCGAGGTGGGAGTGGGGACGGGGGCGGGCACACGGCACCGCCGGGGGAGGGCGCGCGGCGCCGCCGGGCCCGGATCATCCGGAGACCGTGCCCGGCGGAGAGCTGTGACGGTTACGGCGCTGTGACGGATGCGGCCCTGAAGCGGATGCGGCGCGGTGGCGGATACCGCGCGGTGGCGGATACGGCGCTGCGGCGGATACGGCGGTGGCGGGTACGCCCTAGACCGGCAGCCGGTACACGCCGTCCGCCAGCGGCTCGACCAGGCCGTCCTCGACCAGGCCGTCCAGTGCCCGGGCCCGCTGCACCGGCTCGTGCCACACGGCGTCGAGCGCGGCCTGCGGTACGGGAGCGGTGGAGGCGCGGAGGACGGCCAGCAGCCGGCCGCGTACCTGCCGGTCGGTCCCGGCGTACGTCTGGCCCCGGCGCGGCGGCCCGTCGTGCGCGGGCGAACCGGCCAGCCGCCAGACGCAGCGCGCCGCGATCGGGCAGCGCCCGCACTCGGGGGAGCGGGCGGTGCACACCAGCGCGCCCAGCTCCATGGTGGCCGCAGCCCACCGCGCCGCGACCGGCTCCTCGGCCGGGAGGAGCGTCTGGGCGGTCCGCCGCTCGGCGGCCGTCGTCGCGTTCGGCGGATACGCGGTGCCGGTTACCGCGCGGGCGAAGACCCGCCGCACATTGGTGTCGAGCACGATGTGCCGCCGCCCGTACGCGAAGGACGCGACGGCCGCCGCCGTGTACTCCCCGACACCGGGCAGGGCCAGCAACTGGCCGTGGTCCTCGGGGACTTCGCCGTTGTGCTGGGCCGCTATGGCGGTGGCCGCCGCGTGCAGCCGCAGCGCGCGGCGCGGATAGCCGAGCCGCCCCCAGGCGCGTACCGCCTCGCCGGGCGACTCCGCCGCGAGGTCGGCCGGGCGGGGCCAGCGGGTCAGCCACTCCTGGTGCACCGGCAGCACCCGGACGACCGGCGTCTGCTGGAGCATGAACTCACTGACCATCACCGACCACGCGCCCGCGTCCGGCCGCCGCCAGGGCAGATCGCGGGCGTGCTCGCCGAACCAGTCGATCACCAGGTCGTGCAGTTCGGTGACGGCGGCCGGGGGAGCCGGGGGGACCGCCGAACCCGCGGGGGCGGCCGGGGACGTGCGGGCTGAGGTGCTGACGGAAGCGTCGCGGATGTCGGTGCTCATGTCCTCCCGATCCTCGCACAGGCCACTGACAGCGACCGGCCGTCCCCTTAAACGTGATGATCGGCAAAGACCGGGCGCCGAGCGGCGGGTGTTGCGGCGAGGCGCGGGTGATCTCCCCTAGAGTTCGGGTGTGGGCTCAATGCGCAATCCCGTCGGACCTCTGCCGTCGACCATCTACTGGCGGCGGCGGGCCGTTGCGCTGTGTGTGCTCGCGCTCGTCGCCCTGCTGATCTTCTGGCTGGTCAACTCGACCGGCGGGGGCGGCGGTAGCGGCAACAACGGCTCCTCGGGCACCCACACGCCGGTCGGCACGATCACGCCGGGCCCCGAGCCGACCGGTACGCACATCACCGGGCGCCCCGGTGGCCGCGACACCTCGGGCGGCGACAGCGGCGGCTCCTCCGGTTCCTCCGCGGGCTCCTCCGGCTCCGGCGGCGGCTCGAATGGCGGCTCCAACGGCGGTGCCACGGACGGAAGTTCGGCCGGTGCCGGTTCCTCGGGCGGCAACGACGGCGGTACGTCGGGTACGGCGGGCACCTCGTCGTCCGGCGGCGCGGCCTCCGGCGGTGTCGCCACCAGCGGCGGCTCGGGCAACGGCGGCTCGGGCGGTCAACTGCCCGCCGGCTCCACGCTCCCCGACTGCTCGCCCGGCAGCGTCCAGCTCTCGCTGCGCAGCGTCCAGAACTCCTACTCGCCGGACGAGACCCCCGTCTTCGAGCTGCGCGCCGCGAATTCCGGATCCGTCTCCTGCAAGGTCGACTTCGGCCCCGCCAAGGCCGTCTTCACGATCACCTCGACCGCGGGCAACGCCCACACCTGGGCCTCCGACGACTGCCCCACCGCGGGCAGCGGCTCCTACCTCCTCCAGGTGCCCGCCCACGGCTCCACGACGTACACGCTCCGGTGGAACGCCAAGACCAGCTCCCCGAAGTGCGCGACCCCCAAGGGGAGCGCTGCGGCGCCCGGCACCTACCTGATCCAGGCCCGGCTCTCCGGCTACGGCGCCAAGCAGGTCTCCTTCGTCCTCTCCCAGGACTAACCCCGGGGGGTCCGGCCCCCCGGCTGTCCCCGGTCCGCCGCTTCGTGTGGGCGGCGGACGAGGTCGGGGCGCTTCCGGTCCCCGAGGCAGCTGACTCCAGCGGTACGTCTAGACGTACCGCTCCAGGATGGACGACTCGGCGAGGCGGGAGAGGCCCTCGCGGACGGAGCGGGCGCGGGCCTCGCCGACGCCGTCGACCGTCTGGAGGTCGTCGACGCTCGCGGCGAGCAGCTTCTGGAGGCCGCCGAAGTGCTCGACCAGGCGCTCGATGACGGTGTTGGGCAGCCGGGGCACCTTGGCGAGGAGCCGGTAACCGCGCGGCGAGACGGCGGAGTCGAGGGATTCGGGGGAGCCGGTGTAACCCAGGGCCCGTGCCACGGTGGTGAGTTCGATGAGTTCGCTCTGCGGCAGCGAGTCGAGTTCGGCCATCGCCTCGTTGACCGTACGGCTGCGCTTGGCGGTCGGCTCCGGCACGTAGTCGCGGGCGACCAGTTCGCGCTCGGGCTCGACGCCCGCGATCAACTCGTCCAGTTGCAGGGCGAGAAGCCGTCCGTCGGTGCCCAACTCGATGACGTACTCGGCGATTTCGGTGGCGATCCGGCGGACCATCTCCAGGCGCTGGGCGACGGCGGTGACATCGCGCACCGTCACCAGGTCCTCGATCTCCAGCGCGGACAGCGTGCCCGCGACCTCGTCGAGGCGCAGCTTGTACCGTTCGAGCGTGGCCAGTGCCTGGTTGGCGCGGGAGAGGATCGCGGCGGAGTCCTCCAGGACGCGGCGCTGCCCGTCCACGTAGAGCGCGATCAGCCGCATCGACTGGCTGACCGAGACGACCGGGAAGCCGACCTGCTTGCTGACCCGGTCGGCGGTGCGGTGCCGGGTGCCGGTCTCCTCGGTGGGGATGGTCGGATCGGGGACGAGCTGCACGCCCGCGCGCAGGATCTTCGTCATGTCCTTGTCGAGGACCAGCGCGCCGTCCAGCTTGCACAGCTCGCGCAGCCGGGTCGCGGTGAACTCCACGTCCATCACGAAGCCGCCGGAGCACAGTGACTCCACGGTCTTGTCCATGCCCAGCACGATGAGGCCGCCGGTGTTGCCGCGCAGGATGCGCTCCAGGCCGTCACGGAGCGAGGTGCCGGGTGCGACGGCGCTCAAAGAGGCGCGCATCAGCCCGGCGTCGGCGCCGAAAACCCCGCCGGACCTGCCGGGGGAGTCGCCCGATGCCCTTCGGGCCGGGGGAGGGCCCCCTGCCCGGTCATTGGCTGCCACTCTGCAATCCTCCGGTCGCTACGGATGCCCAATGGGCGAGACCAGGGCAAAGTTTACGGCTTCCGGGGGGCGCGGCGCGGGCCGGACGGCTCCTACCGGGGTCCCGCGACGGTCCTACGGGGGTCCCGCGACGGCGCGCGGGCTCTCCCGGGAGCGCGCGCGAGGCCCCGCACGACCGTGTGCCGGGCCTTCCGTGACTGTACGCCGCGCGCAACCCGAACGGGTGCCGGGTGTTCCCCGGAACCGCGAGCCGGGCGTTCTCCGGGAAGGGGTGCGGGGCCGATCCCCCGTGCCCGCGAGCCGGGCGCCTGCGGCCGTACAGCCGTACGTCGCGGACGTCTGCACGGCCGTACGGGCACCGGCGTCCGCGGCCGTACCGGCGTACGCCGTGGCGCTACGACCGTGCGGTCCGCTTCGGCAGGGCCCGCAGCGCGTCCCCTATGTCCGCGACCTCCACCACCTTCATGCCCGCCGGGATCTTGCCGGGGTCCGGCGGTACCAGGGCGTGGGTGAAGCCGAGCCGGGCCGCCTCCGACAGGCGGCGCTGCACGCCGGTGACGCGCCTGACCTCACCGGCCAGGCCCACCTCGCCGATCGCCACCAGGTTCTTCGGCAGCGGGGTGTCGATGGCGGCGCTGGCCAGCGCGAGCGCCACCGCGAGGTCGGCGGCGGGCTCGGTGAGCTTCACGCCGCCCACGGTCGCGGTGTAGATGTCCTGCTTGCCGATGGCCTTGATCCGGCCGCGCTGTTCGAGCACCGCGAGCATCATCGACACGCGCGAGTTCTCCAGACCCGAGGTGGTGCGGCGCGGCGAGGGGATCTGGGTGTCGACGGTCAGCGCCTGCACCTCGGCGACCAGCGGGCGGCGGCCCTCCAGCGTCACGGTCAGGCAGGTGCCGGGCACCGGCTCGTCGCGCCGGGTGAGGAAGAGGCCGGACGGATCGGCCAGGCCGGTGATGCCCTCGTCGTGCAGTTCGAAGCAGCCGACCTCGTCCGTGGCGCCGTAACGGTTCTTGATGCCGCGGATCAGCCGCAGCCGCGCGTGCCGGTCGCCCTCGAAGCTGAGCACCACGTCGACCAGGTGCTCCAGCAGTCGCGGGCCCGCGATCGAGCCGTCCTTGGTGACGTGTCCGACCAGGATGGTCGACATCCCGCGGTCCTTCGACGCCCGGATCAGCGCGCCCGCGACCTCGCGGATCTGCGCGGTGCCGCCGGGCGCGCCGTCCAGTTCGGCCGACGCGACGGTCTGCACGGAGTCCAGCACCAGCAGCGCCGGCTTCACGTCGTCCAGGTGACCGAGAACGGCCGAAAGATCCGTCTCCGCGGCCAGATACAGATGGTCGGCGAGCGCGCCGATCCGGTCCGCGCGCAGCCGTACCTGCGAGGCGGACTCCTCACCGGTCACGTACAGCGTCGCGCCCTGTGCGCTGGACGCCTTCGCCGCCACGTCGAGCAGCAGCGTGGACTTGCCGACGCCGGGCTCGCCCGCGAGCAGGACGACGGCGCCGGGCACCAGGCCGCCGCCGAGCACGCGGTCCAGCTCCGGCACGCCCGTGGAGCGCGCGGTCGCCTGCCGCCCGTCGACCTGGCCGATCGGCCGCGCCGCCGTCGTCACCCGGCCGGGCGCGGTGGTCCGTACGGCGGGCGCGGCGCCGAACTCCTCCACCGTCCCCCACGCCTGGCACTCGCCGCAGCGGCCCAGCCACTTCAGCGCCGTCCACCCGCACTCGGTGCAGCGGTAGGAGGGACGGTCCTTCGAGACGGTCTTACGGGCAGCCATGCCGCCCACCGTAGCGGGAGGGTCCGACAAGGCGGCCGGACCGGCTCCTGCGGCTGCCGGGGGCGCTCAAGGGGGCGTGCGGCGCGGACATCGAGCGCGCGCACGTGCGTTCACTCGTAAGAATGACGGAGCTGTCCCCTTTTGGGCAGCATCACTACCCATAAGGATTAACGCACGCCAGGAGAGCTGAACCGGGGGCCGTACCGGGCCTACCGTCGCCCGGTGATGAGCAGGCAGGAGACCCCCACCCAGAACCAGACGACCGGCGCACACCGCAAGCACCGCGCGCCGGCCGGCCGGGCCGCCCGCAAGGACACGCCGGGCGGCGAGGCGCCGCGCACCGAGGCGCCGCGTCCGGAGGGACCGCGCGTGGAGGGAGCGCGCGTGTCCCGCAAGGAGGCCCGCGGCGACGCGCGCAAGGCCGCCCGCAAGGAGCCGTCGCGCAAGGACGGCCGCAAGGACGGCCGCAAGGACGTCCGCCGGGAAGCGACGCACAAGGCGCACGACCGTCAACGCCCGCACGGCACGCTCCCCATGCAGCCGCCCGCGCACTACGAGCCGTATCTGGACGGCCTGTTCACGTACTGCCTGTCGATCCTGTGCGAGCACGACGCGGCGGCCGGGGCGCTCGGCGAGGTGCTGGCGCTCGCCGAACGGCAGCGCGGCCACCTGCGCGACCCGAAGCTGCTCCGCCCCTGGCTGTACGCGCTCGCCCGCTGGACCTGCCTGCGCCGGCTCGCCGCCGGGCCGCCGGAGCCGCCGAGCACGTCGGTCGCCGTCGCCGAGCAGCGGCACGCCCAACTCGCCGCGCTCGCCTGGCCCGAGGCCGCGGGCACCACGCCCGAGCAGCGCGAGGCCCTGGAGTTGGCGGTCCGCCACCAACTCCCGCCCCACGAAGTCGCCGCCGTCCTCGGCATCGACGCCGACACCGCGCGCGGCCTGCTCGCCCGCGCCGCCTGCGAGGTGGAGCGGACCCGCACCGCGCTGTCCGTCGTGGACACCGGCAACTGCGCCGCCCTCGCCCAGATCGCGGGCGAGACCAAGGTGTTGCTCGGTACGGCGCTGCGCACGGAACTCGTCAGGCACGTCGACGACTGCCCGGTGTGCAGGCGTACGGCGGAACGCGTCGTCGCCGCGGGGCCCTGGCCGGGGGCCTCGGGCGTACCGGGCGCTCCGGGGGCCGGGTCCACCGCCGTCCTCGCCCTCATCGAGGCGCCGCGCTCGGCCGCGTACGCCGCCCTGCTGCACGCCATGGACGCCGGGGCCGGGCGCTCCCGCGACGCCACCCCGCGCTTCGACCGGCGCGGCTTCCCCATGGACCTCAAGGACCGCGCCGCCCGCCGCGCGCAGCTCAGGCACCGGGCCGTCACCAGTACGGTCGTCGCGGCCGTCGTCGCCGCGCCCGTACTCGCCCTGTGGGCCGCCTATCACGCGGCGCCGCTCGGCGCCGACGCGCCCGGCACGGACCGCGCCGCCAGCGAGCCCGACGGTCTCAACGGCGACCCGTACCAGGAGGCGGGCAGTTCCCGGCAGGCCCCCGACCCCCAGCACTCCAGCGGTACGGACACCCCGGCGCCGGTCCTCACCACGACCGTCTCGACCGACCCCACGGCCGCCGGCTCGGCGTCCCCCGGCGGCAGTACGCTCACCGTCACCGCCAGCGGCACCACCGTCACCCTGACCGCGCGCGGCGCGGCCCCCGTGCACTGGACGGCCGACACCGCCGCGTTCTGGATCCGGCTCTCCGCGACCTCGGGCGACCTGCGGCCCGGAGAATCGGTCACTCTCACCCTGAGCGTCGACCACGCCCTGGAGCCCTCCGGCTCCTGGACCGCCCGCATCGCCTTCTCCCCGGCGCACGCGACCGTGATCCTGCGCGGCTCCTCCACCCGCAATGTGCCGCCGCCCGCCTCTGACTCCCCGACCACCCCGCCGCCGTCCTCGTCCTCCCCGACGACGCCCCCGCCGACCACGCCTCCGCCGACGACCCCGCCGCCCACCACCCCGCCCCCGACGACGCCTCCGCCGACGACCGCGCCGCCCACGACCGACGCCCCCAGCACCGCGCCGGAGTCGCCGAGCCCGGCCGGATAGCCGTACGGCGAAAGGGTATTACTCCTGAGTAGCCGTACTCATGCCGGGCCGCCCGCGCGGCGGGACGATGAGCGGCATGGGGAAATTCACCGGCACGGTCGTGGTCACCCTCGTCACCGTCGGAACACTCGCCGTCGTCCACGCCGTCGGCGCACCGCTGTCCACCGTCCTCGGCACCGCCGCGGGCCTGCTCGGCCTGCTCTGGCTGCTCCTTCTGCTGACCGTGCCGTGGAACCTCTACTTCCGCGCCCACGCCGTCCTCGCCGAGATCCGGACCAGCCGCGAAAAGGGCCTGACCGTCTCCCCGGAACGCGACACCGAGGCCGGGCGGATCGCCCGCCTGATGCTGCGCGTCGCCCTCGCGGGACACCTCGTCACGGCCGCCCTCGCGGTCGCCGTCGCCGCGGCGACCGGCCGCGCCGCCGGTTACTGGCTCGCCGGATTCTTCCTGCTGAGCACCGTCTTCCGGCCCGCGGGCGCCTGGTTCGCGGCGCTGCGGCGCCGCCTCGGCACCCTCCTGAAGGACGTCACCTACCCGCGCGACGACGTCCTCGCCCTGCGCGCCACCGTCACCCGCGTCGAGAGCGGCGCCAAGGTCCTGGAGGGCAAGGCCGAGGAGCAGTACCACGCGCTCGGCGAACTCCGGTCCGCGGTCGACGCGTTGGGCCTGTCCGTCTACGCGCGGGCCGACGGGACCGACCGCCGGATCGCCGCGCTGGCGCGGGAGTTCGAGGCGACGGTGAACCGGCTGACCGACAACACCGAGATCATCGCCGGTCTGAAGGCGTTTCTGCGGCTGCTGCGGACGGAGGACGGGGTGCTGCCGTAACGGCCTTGGTCCGTACGGCCGTTGACGCGGGACGTCACGCCCGCCTCAGGCGGCCGTCTCCAGCTCCAGCAGCAGGTGCTTGGCGTCGGCGCCGCCCGCGTACTGCCCGGCCGAACCGTCCGAGCGCACCACCCGGTGGCACGGCACCACCAGCGGCAGCGGGTTGAGCGCGCACGCCGTGCCCACCGCGCGGACCGCCCGCGGACTGCCCGCCGCCGCCGCCACCTGCGCGTAACTCGCTGTCCTGCCGTACGCGATGTCCGGCAGGTGCGTCAGCACCTCGCGCCTGAAGCCCTTCGACAGCCGCCAGTCCAGGGGGACTTCGAAGCCGCGGCGCTGCCCGGTGAAGTACTCGTCGAGCTGGCGGCTCACCGCGTCCAGCCGCCGCGGGGCGCGCAGCACCCGCGGGCTGATGGTGTCCGCGAGCTGCTGGAGCACCGCCGCGTGGTCCTGCACGGCGAACGCCACGCGCACCAGGCCCTTCTCGGTCGCCGCCAGCAGCAGCGGGCCCACCGGGCTGTCCAGCGTCCGGTACGCGACGTCCAGCAGCCCGGCTTGCCCGGCTTCCGCCGCCAGGCGCTCGTGGAGCCGGTCCATCGTCGCGTCGTCCTGCGCGGTGAGGGCTTCCAGGAGCTGGGCGGCCGTGTCGTTCGTGTCCTGCACGTCCTGCACGTCCTGCGTGTCGTTCGTGTCGTTCGCGTCGTTCGCGTCGTTCGCGTCGTTCATGAGGGGTCTCCTCCTCCCGCGGTGTCCCGCGGATAGCTGCGGCGCAGGGCCTTCACCCCGTCGGCGGCGGCCCTGCGCGCCGCGTCCGGGCTGCCGCCCGTCACGGCGGCGATGTCCTTGTACGGCAGGCCCGCCAGGTAGTGGTACGCGACCGTCTGCCGCTGCCGCTCCGGCAGCGCCTTCAGCGCCGTCCACAGATCCGGGTCCCAGTCCTCGGGCCGCCCGGTGCGGCTCGCCCGCTCGGGCAGCTCCGCCAGCGGTGTCGCGCGGCGCGCGTTGCCCCGCGTGATGTCGACGGCCTTGCGGTGCGCGATGGTCACCAGCCACGCCTCGACGTTCGCGTCCGCGGGCAGCTCCGGGTACGCCCGCAGCGCGGCCAGGAAGGTCTCCGACCACGCGTCCTGCGCGTCGTGCGGGCCCACGACGGCCCGGACCACCCGGAGCACCATCGGCCCGTGGTCGGTCACGATCTGTTCGAACAGTGGCTTGCTCACATGGGGTAAACGCGTGGGGGCGCCGAAACGTGAGGTGGCTTTCGCGGGGGGCTTTTGGACCTGCGGTCCGCTTCGGAGGTGCGGTTCGCTTCGGAGGTGCGGTTCGCCGCGGAACTGCGGTCCGCTTCAGAAGAGGCGGTCCGCCGAGGCGGCGTCGGGCTCCTCCAGTTCCAGCAGGTACCGCTTGCGGGCAAGGCCGCCCGCGTAGCCGCGCAGGTTTCCGTCGGCCGCCACCACGCGGTGGCACGGGACGATCACCGACAACGGGTTCAGGCCGTTCGCGGCGCCGACGGCCTGGGAGAGGGAGATGTCGCCGAGCTGGCGGGCGAGGTCGCCGTAGGAGCGGGTTTCTCCGTACGGGATGCGGGTCAGCAGGGTCCAGACGCGGCGCTGGAACTCGTTGCCCTCCGGGGTCAGTTCGAGGTCGAAGGTGTGCCGGGTTCCGGCGAAGTATTCCTTGAGCTGGTGGCGTACGTCGTCGAAGGATTCGTCGGCGCGTTCGCCGAAGGTGGTTTTGTTGGGCCTTCGTTTGTGGCCCTCGAAGTAGAGCCCTACGAGGGCGGGGCCCTCGCGGACCACTGTCAGGTCGCCTACGGGGGAGGCGATCACCGCGTGTGTCCTCATCTTGCTTATTTTTCCCGCCCGCCCACCCGCCCACCCGTGCGGGTGCTTTCTTCGTCTGCGGGTGCCGCTTGTGCCTGGTCGGTGCCGGTCCGGGGCACCTCCTCGGGCGACGAACGTGCACCCACTTCCATGACGTCCAGCCCCTTTCCGTTCGTCCCCCTGCGGGGGCACCCCGGCCCGTCCCCTCCCGGTACGTCGGCGTCCGCCCGCCGGTGGGGGTGGCCGGG